>JANOKV010000552.1:0-5396 GCA_031419415.1 Hyphomicrobiales bacterium
GCTCCCGTACCAACCGGGGAATGTCGTCCAATATCAGCGTGTGGAAGTTTTGCGCGATCGCCAGGTAGTCGAGCGCGCCGAGTGGTCGATCACACAGCTCTTCGAAGGTGAAGCGGGCCACACCGCGCGATGCCTGCGGAATGGCGAGGGCGCGCCCTTTGACATCGATCGTCATGGGTTTTCCGGACCAGTGTCCAGTCAGACGAGTGAAGGCGGCCGTGAGCGCCTTGTGAGCGGCTTCGTCGTTCGGCGTAAAATAGAGCGTGAGGCCCTCCAGCTTCTCCAGGCGGAAGTCCTTCTCAGCCACCAATTCAACGAGTGCCATGTACTTCTCGATGAGCGCGATCGAGGGAAGGAAGAGCTGTCGATTGAGCCCGTTTTCGTAAAGCCGCGAGGGCGGCACATTGGAGGTCGCGACAATCACGACATCGCTCTCCAAGAGGCCCTTGAACAGACGTCCAAGGATCATGGCGTCGGCAATATCAGTGACGTGAAATTCATCGAAACACAGCAGCGCGCAGTCCTTGGCGATGTCGGCTGCCACGTGGGGGATCGGATCGCCCGGCACGGATTTTCGCGCAGCGCCGATCCTGTCGTGGATCTCGGACATGAACGCATGGAAATGAATGCGACGTTTGGCAGGAAGGTCGACGGCCTCGAAGAAAAGGTCCATCAGCATCGTTTTGCCGCGACCGACCTTGCCGTGGATGTAGAGCCCGCGAGGTACGGGCTGTTTTCGGGAAAACATACCGAGAAGACTAAAACCTTGCGCTGCCCGCCAGTTGGTCAGGGCAGCGGCCAAATCGCCGAGCTGCCGGGCAACGTCCAATTGCGCTGCGTCTTCGTCCATTTCGCCGGCGGCTACGCGAGCCAGATAGCTCTGCAGCGGTCCCTCGGTCATGCTGGTACTGCTCGTTTAAGACGCGGGCCGCGGAGATCGATGGTCGGCGCCGGCCTGAATCGACACCTGCTGTCGGCTGCGATCGCTGATCGGAAGACTTCCGGCTAAAGAAGCAACGTGGCCCGGTCAAGCCCAATGGGACGCGGCCAAGCGGCGCGGAGCGGCGCTCACGTCCCGACCGGGACCCGTTTCCGGATCTCGCGCAATTCAGGATCCATTTTATCGAATGCAATCAAGGGCGCGACTTTCTGAAAAATCCAGTTGGCCACCCGACCGCGATGCCGAAAATAAACCCAAAGTTTGTCGAGATGACTACCGAGTTTTACCTTCTGCGCGTAAGCCGTCTGTCCCGACTGCAAGCCGGTCTTGCCATTGACCAAGCAGAAACGGACAGCCTCGATCCAGGCGACAAAGAACAAATTATAATCGCGCCCGACCGGATAGCGCATACCCCAATACTTGTCGATGACGCGGGTGTCTTCGATGAACATCAGTTTGAAGGCCAGCAAGCGCCCGTCGACACGGCACGTAATAATCGCCGCTTTTTCACCCAGCGCCGCCACGACATCACGGAAATAAGCAGGCGTGAGCTGTTCGAAGTCTCCGTAATCGAAGCGACTGTTGCGCCTCGTTTCCTCATAGAGTTCGAAGAGCTCGTCCTCCATGCCCTCGATTGTTCGCACGACCGAGACGTCCACCTTGGCGGCGGACTTGATCTTGCGCCTCAGAGTCGAGCGATTGTTGGCGGACAGGCTCTGGATGTATTCGCTCTCGTTCGCAAACGGAAGATCGAGAACACACACCGGCAGCCCGGCAATCCGCGAAAAACCCGCTTGTGCGATGGTGTGATTCAAAGCATCGGCTTGCGCATCGACGAGGTCTTTGATGGCGAGCAGAGGCACCCGCTCGGCAGCGGCATAACGATCAAGACCCTCGAGCAGAGCCGCAATGATGACGGCGCGCTCTTCCCCTGTCAGGTCGGGGTCGAGGCCCAAATGGCAACGATCGGCCAAGGGCGAGCCCAGGCCCATAACGGGCAGACCAACGAGGCGTGGCGCGTGACGAAACAACCAATCACCGATGGGGCGCCAGCGTCCCTGCAAAGGTGTGTCCAACCGATAGGTCACGCGAAAAAGGGGTGCCGCCGCCACCAAGATGTTGCCGCGCCGCACACCGATGGCTTCGAAGGTAAAACCAGCCGGAGGCGACGCCTCTATGGCTCGATAATACGCCCAACCTTCGGCGTCGCCCGGAAAGAATCGCAGCCAGTCCAGCTCCGGTATGGCACCCACGCCGGAGAAGTGTTCGATAGTCAAAGTGGTTGCGGTCATTGATCCTGCCCAAGCGTGGCGAAACGCGTTGCACGCAACAGAACCCGCAAACCAATTACCGAGCCGTTGGCTCGGCTGGCTGCTCGTTATTCAGCGGCGGTGACTTTGACGGGCTTCACCATCGGCGTCACTTTGCTCAGTCTTGCCGCAACCGAGCGGGCGAATTCGACTGTTTTATCGACCACGACGTTCCGCTGTCGATCGAGCGTCACGATATGATAGCTGTCATCGAGAACGACCATATCGACGGGCCCGCCAAGGTGGCGTTGGAAGTGGAATGCGTTGTCCATATCGGCCATGTCGTCGTGTCGCGGATGCATGATCAATGCGGGCGATTTGATCTCTGACAACCGGCGCTTGACCGTGGATACCAGACTGTTGAAGTGCGCAAAGCTCCGCAACGGCGTGGTAAAGACGCCAGCCGCCGAACTATCGGTGCCAAGCATGCTGTTCACAACGAACGAGCGAATGCGTTCGTCCTTGATTCCGTAAGGGGCGCGCTCTTCGAGGTTCATCTCGATACGCAGACGCGTCGGGTAGACCCAACGCAGCACCCGCGCGTACCACGGCATCGACCAGCCATTCATCCACAAAGTCGGAGCATACAACACCAGACCGTCGACCTCGTCGGGGCGGTTCTGGGCCAAATGCGTGGCGAGGATGCTGCCCATCGATAGGCCGCCAGCGAGGACGACATCGCACTGCTCTTTCAAGCGATCGTGAGCCTCTTCGACACTCGCGTACCAATCTTGCCAGGTGGAGGACCGCAGCTCTTCGACGGTGCCGCAATGGCCCGCGAGCTGACAGCACAATACCGTGTACCCGGCCCGCGCGAGGCCATGAGCCACGAACCGCAGTTCGACGGGCGTGCCGCCGAGACCATGAATCAGCAGAAAGCCGATGCGGCCTCCAGCGTGGAACGTACTTCTATCGACAATACTCATTATTCGATGTGTTTCCGTCGTTTGCGAAGGTTTGTCCACAGGTTGTAAACACTCCTACGCGGTTCCGGTCAAGATCTCTACCTCGGATTGCGCGGCATTATGCTCCGAGTCGTTACAGGGCGTTTATTCGATTGCAGCAGCCGTCCGCCGGCGCATCGTCTCCAACCGCAGGTTTCGGCGGCTCGAGCCTTCCCCCCGTTATGTTATTCAGGTCCGCGTGACGCGGTAGAGAAGCAGATCGAGCAACTTCAAAGCCAAGTCCATCTCGTCCTGAGAAATATGCAAACTGGGGGCCAAGGTGACCACGTTTTTGTAGTAGCCTCCTATGTCGAGAACGAGGCCATACTTGCGGCCATCAACCACCAAGTCGGCTTTCAGTGACTCGTCGACCATGCGATCGACAATCGCCTTGGAGGGTGTAAAGCTGTCGTGCGCCTCGCATATTTCCATGCGCAGAGCCAAGCCGAGACCGTCGACGTCGCCGATGATTTTGTGGCGGCTTTTCAGGTCTTCGAGGCCTTTCAACAAATAGGCGCCTTTGCGCATCACCATGGTTTCGTAGTCGGTCTCGGCCATCATTTTCATGGCTTCGAGAGCGACACAGGTGCCCATCGGATTTGCGTTGAACGTGGAATGGGTCGAGCCGACGGGGAACGTCTTGGGATTGAGCAGCGCCTCTTTGGCCCACACGCCTGAAAGCGGGTTGAGACCATTGGTGATCGCCTTGCCGAACACGATGACATCCGGCACCACGCCGAAATGCTCGATCGACCACAATTTTCCCGTTCTGTAGAACCCCATCTGGATTTCATCGGAGACGAGCAAAATGCCGTGTTCGTCCAGAACCTTCTTGAGGCCCTTGAAGTAATTCATTGGGGGAACGACGTAGCCACCCGTGCCTTGCAACGGCTCGATGTAGAAGGCTGCGTATTCCGCTTCGCCGGCTTTCGGGTCCCAGACACCGTAGTATTCAGTCTCGAACAAGCGCGCGAATTCCTTGACGCGCAGTTCCCCCAGCTCTTCCTTGGTCATGCCCTTCGGCCCGCGAAAGTGATAGGGGAAGGGGATGAATTGGGCGCGGTCCGAGAAGTGTCCGAACCGACGACGGTAGCGGTACGACGAGGTGATGGCCGAAGCGCCCAGAGTGCGGCCGTGATATCCGCCCTCGAAGGCGAACATCAGGCTCTTGCCACCTTTGAAATTGCGCACGATCTTGAGGCTATCCTCGACCGCCTGCGCGCCACCGACATTGAAGTGGACGCGACCCTTTTCGCCGAATTTGGCTTCGGCATCCTGTGCGATCATCGTCGCCAGTTCGATTT
This sequence comes from Hyphomicrobiales bacterium, assembly GCA_031419415.1. Lineage (GTDB taxonomy): Bacteria > Pseudomonadota > Alphaproteobacteria > Rhizobiales > Hyphomicrobiaceae. Next base: position 4,499 of record JANOKV010000552.1, read on the forward strand.
TTTCGCGGTGCAAATACTGCGACGCGACTTGCGGCAGGGTGTCGAGCTGCCGGCGTACAGAATTGGCCAAGCGCTCGTTTTTATAGCCGAAGTTGACCGCCGAGTACCACATTTGCAGGTCGAGAAATTCCCGCCCCGCGCTGTCGTACATGAACGACCCTTCGCAGTTGGTAAAAATTTTCGGCGGGTTCGTATAGTGCACGGTGTCACCGTGCGAGCAGTACACGGCCTCGAGGGCGAGTAGCTCTTCATCGGTCATGGGTGCCGGCTCGCTTGGCGTGCTGGCGGGTGACATGGGCGATTGGGCGCGCGCAACGTGTTTTTGCATCGTCACTTATTCATCCCTCAAGGTGTCCGACTGGTCTGTACTGGCTGCGGCCTGCTCATCGAGCCAGGAGGCCAACAGGCTTGTTGCGTCGGTAAACGTTCCAAATGCGAAGTGGGCGATGTCGTTCTCCCGGCAATGCCGTTCCAAGGCGGATTTCGCCAGGACGAGATCGGCGCCCGATGCGACGCAGAAGTCGGATCGACCGTCCCCCACGACAATGCGGATCTTGCCAGTCGCGGCTTCAGAAAACTGACATTTGCAGTTGCCCGACAAGGCCCGGCAGTCACTCCGGGAAAAGGGGAATGTCAGTTTCCACTTCTTGTCGCCAAGGTACTCCAGCCGATTGGCGAAGAACGGAAGTTCCAAACCAGCTTGGCGAAGTACCCGTCCGACTGTGAAATCCAGCCCGTCGGAGACGACGCTGACGTCGTGGCCGCCGTCGATGCACAGGTCCACGAACGCTGAAAACGTCGGGTCAATGTCGATTCCCTCGACGAAGTCTTCCATTTCGGCCGGGGTTGCCCGGACGAGATCAATCTGGCGCACGAGGCATTCGCGCGACCCTATTTT
>JANOKV010000553.1:0-3141 GCA_031419415.1 Hyphomicrobiales bacterium
CGTTCTTTTCGATCGACGTGCTGAAGTTTACGGAAGGCTTTTTCGGCGTTCTGCAACAGACAGGGGCCGCGATCGGCCTCGTCGCCCTCTGGCTGCTCTCGGACCTGATCACGAAGCAACCCGTCGAGCGCATCCTGCTCTGGCTGGTGGTGCTGGGCGCCATCCTGAGCCTGCCAACGGTCGCGCTGGTATTTGGATGGTATCAGTGGACCGAAGCGATGTTTGGATTTGGCGCGCGCTCGATCGCCATCATCGATGCCGCAGCGTCCTCTCCTCTGGCGCAAATCAGCATGATTCCCCTGCTGACGCTGATCGCCATCCATGCGCCACCGGGTCACCGGGCCACGTGGTTCGCTTTGATGGCCTCCCTCATGAACCTGGCCCTCGTCGCGGGCTCACTCACGACGAAGTATTTGAATTTGATCTTCCACGTCGACCGGGGCACCTACGATCAGCTCCCCGCCCTCGTCGTGACCGTACTGGTCATCGGTCTCGTCGTGCCGCTCGTCGCGATTCTGTGGCTTGGCCCGCGCCTGCGCAAGGGACGACTGCAATCGCCCTGACGCGATCCGCCGACGGGTCGGGTCAGGTCGGCCAGCCGTTCGTCTGCCGCAACGCCTCACCCAGCACGATGCCAGCCGCGACAGCGATGTTGAGTGAGCGCACCTCTGGCTGCATAGGAATACGCACCCGCGCCTGGGCAACGGCATGCACGCTCTCGGGCACACCGGCGCTTTCCCGCCCCAACATCAGAATATCGTCAGCCGCGAACGCAAAATCGACGTGGCGCACCGAGGCCTTCGTCGTGAGCAGAACCAACCGGGGCGGCCCGCCCGCCAAAGTCTCTCGCCACGTTTCGAACGCCGCAAACGAGACGTGCCGCTGGATCGCTGCGTGATCGATGTAATCCATGCCTGCCCGCCTCAGCGTCCGATCGCTCATATCGAACCCCGTCGGCCCGATCACATCGACGCCGACGCCTAGGCACGCCGCCAGCCGCAGGATCGTGCCTGTGTTCTGGGGAATATCGGGCTGGTAGAGAGCGAGGCGCAGGGGTCAGCTTTCCATGATCGTCGTGCGCCAGTGAACTCGGGCCTCGTCGGACGGATTGCCGCCCGCCGCCGAATGCACCGTGCAACGGTTATCCCACAGAACGATGTCGCCGACTTGCCACTTGTGGCGATACTCGGCGTTGGGTTGCAGCATGTACCAGTAGAGCTCCGCCAACAATTGGTCGGCTTCCGCCTCGTCCATGCCGACGATGCCGATGACGTGCGTCGGATTGATGTAGAGCGATTTGCGGCCCGTCTCCGGGTGCACGCGCACCATGTCGTGGATCGCCGGCGGTCGCGCTTGGTCTTCGGGATCGAGCAAGTCGAACCCCTTGCGCTCCCGACCGCCGTAGCCGAACGCCACCTTCAGCGGAGCGATCTTCTGTTTCAGGCGCTCGGGCAACGCGTCGTAGGCCGCATGCATGCTGGCAAACAGCGTATCGCCGCCGTAACTGGGGATCTCAAGAGAGAAGAGTTGGGTTCCCTTGCAGATTTCAGTGTCCCATGGACTGTCGGTGTGCCAGCCCTGACCGCGATTGAGAATGAGCTTTTCGCCCTTGGCGTCCTTGGCGATGCTGGTCACGCCCATGAGCGTAATTTCGGGGAAATCCGGATCGCGGGTCTTGCGCACACGGTGCGGCTTGAGTCGGCCGAAGCGGCGGCTGTAGGTGAGATACTCCGGCTTGGTCAGCGTCTGGCCGCGCACGATCAGCACGTGATGGTCGAGCCAGACATGGTAGAGTTTCGTCCAATCCCCCTCGGTCATCCGGCGAACGTCGATATCGGTCACGAGAGCGCCGATGCGCGGGGTTGCTGCTTCGATCTTCATGCTCCAAGCTTCCCTGCCCACGCGCCGCAACCGTCGTCCGGCCCATTATCCCGCATCATCGACCGATCCGAGCCCGAGAACAACACCTGCCGTGACCCGAGCTGCGGGGAACGCGCAGGGCAATTCAATTCTTTCCGTCATCCCGGCTGAGGAGCAGCCCCTATGCCGCGACGAGCGCCGCCGGCACGACGCTCGGCCAGTGGCCTCACGTTTGCGGGATGACGGGTCGGTGAATTGAATCGACCTGGGGGAACGCGGCATGGAGCCGACCAACCGCATTGACAGCGACCTGCCGCTTCACCCATTTTGCGCCCAACCTCGTTAACGGTCCAGCGACCCGGCTGCCTGTGACGGCCGGTGGCGCCCAAACCTCGTGCCTTCTGCAATTCAACACTCCAAAGGAGAATCCGCATGACCGTCAAGGTTGCGATCAACGGCTTTGGCCGCATCGGCCGCAATGTGCTGCGCGCCATCATCGAAAGCGGCCGCACGGACATCGAGGTCGTCGCCATCAATGACTTGGGGCCTGTCGAGACCAACGCGCACCTGCTGCGCTTCGACTCGGTGCACGGACGGTTTCCCTTCGATGTCAAAGTCAGCGGCGACACGATCGACGTCGGTCGAGGCCCGATCAAAGTCACCGCCGTTCGCGATCCCGCCGATCTGCCGCACAAAGCCTTGAGCGTCGACATTGCGCTGGAGTGCACCGGCATCTTCACGTCGAAAGACAAGGCGGCCGCGCACTTGAAGGCCGGCGCCAAACGCGTCCTGATCTCCGCGCCTGCCGATGGGGCAGACCTGACCGTCGTCTACGGCGTCAATCACGAGAAGCTGACGAAGGATCACCTTATCGTCTCGAACGCCTCCTGCACGACGAATTGCCTGGCCCCGGTCGCCAAGGTCTTGCACGAGGCTGTCGGCATCGAAAAAGGCTTCATGACGACGATCCACGCCTACACGGGCGATCAGCCGACACTCGACACGATGCACAAGGACCTCTATCGGGGCCGCGCCGCGTCCCTGTCGATGATCCCGACGACGACGGGGGCCGCCAAGGCGGTGGGTCTCGTCCTGCCCGAGCTCAACGGCCGACTCGACGGCACCTCGATCCGCGTGCCGACGCCCAACGTGTCGGTCGTCGATTTCAAATTCATCGCCAAGAAATCGACCTCCGTCGACGAAATCAACGGCGCGATCACACGGGCTGCCGGCCAATCCCTGAAGGGCATCCTCGGCTTCACCGATCAGCCCAACGTGTCG
>JANOKV010000554.1:0-2451 GCA_031419415.1 Hyphomicrobiales bacterium
AATGGGCTCATGCCAGGGCGTCACCGGCTCCAAGATCCCGGGCGTGCGCGATCGATCGGGCTCCATCGCAGGAGAAGCCGGCCGTAGTTTCTGCACCTCTGCGTCGAGAGTATCGAGACGAATGCTGAGCCTTTCAGCGCCAGCCTTGCGTTCGCGGTCGTACTCGACCGGCTTCAACTTCGCGAGACGAGCAATTTCAGCATCGGTATCGATGGTCTCAGCACCGGCCGCGTCGGCGGATGTTTCGGTCATGGTCAGACCTCGCGGCCAGAGTGATGATGGTTGCGCCCGGCATCGAAGACCGGCAACAGGTCGTTCTTGCCCATTGCGAGGCCGCGCGTGATCGCGCTGTTTGCGAACTGGCGACCGTATTTTGCGGTGCCGCCGGCGGCGTCCCAGGCTGCGAGCAATGCCTCTCTGATTTCTTCCGCCGTCAGAACGCCATGGACCGAAAATTTGGCGAGGCGACAGGCTGAACAGAACACGGCGTCGCGACGGCCATCGGTAAGCCCCGCGAGAGTCTCGGCCTCGGCATGCAGCGCGGCGGCCGCATATTTCCGCATCCGGTCAACGCCAAGGGTATCGAGGCGCGCGGGCGCTGGGCGATGCATGGCCTGGTCCGACTGATAATCAGCACGCCATGCGATCGGTGTGTGCCTGCGGATAGCGTCCTGCAGCTCGGCATCGGCCGCGATGATCGCGCGCTCGCGTTTCGAGAACATCGCCAGATAAAGTAGAGCACGCGGGGCCTCGGGCAGCTCGTCCGTCAGTAGTGCATCGTGCGATCCGGTCACCACGCGGTAACTGCGGCCGTCCGGCAGCACGCAACCAGGTGCGATGATGTAGCCGGTGGCGGCGCCGTGCACGTCGTGGCCGCGCGTGTCGACGCCGGTGGCGATGTCACCGGCCCCCGTGCGGATCGCGATACCATTCGTGCGCCGGAAATAAAGATGGCGACCGCCGCCCGGTGTTGCTACGACCAGCCCGCACGATGCTGCGAGCGCCTGTTTGTCCATGCCAAGCGCGTCGAGCATCCGCGCCATGCTGTCCGCCAGGGTCGGACTGGCATCGATGTCGAGCACCCAAATGGCCGCAGTTGGACTGCCGTAAAGCGCGTCGGGCCACTGCCGCGCCCAGCGCGCGATTGTCCGCTCGCCCGTCGTCGCATCCTTGAATCCACGCGGGACCAGCGGTCGCTTCGTGAATGGTTCGCAGGGAAATACGGGAAACCCGGCATGAGCAAAAGCGAGGGCAGCGGCATGGTTGTGGTTGATTGCTGGAGGATGTGCCGCGACTGAGCATGGCGTCGACGGCACGATGGCCGATGATAATGTCTGCATTGGTATCGATCCTGAATGGACCGACCGCCGGAAGTCTGGATTGCCTTGAGCGCGGCTACATTTCCGTGTATCTTCGGCGCGTCGGTAAATGATGATTTCCGATGTGAGAATTTGCCGCCGCCCCGGACGCCATCCGGGGCGGCGGTGCCGTTTTCAGGGCGCGTCGCGATTGGCGTAGAGCCACTCCTCAGCATCCTGCTTCAGGATGAGACGTCTTCCCCCGGCCTTGATTGCTCTCAGGCGCCCTGCTGCGATCTCTTCATAGGTACTGCTGCGCCCAAGCCCGGTAGCCGCGCAGAATTCGGCGATCGTGTAGGCGAGCTTGTCGATTGCTCGACCCCCGCCGTCGGCGAGTCGTTGGTATGGGTTTGACTGGGTGTCTGGAATGGCCATGCGGTCACCTCTGTGTACGTGGGTGACGGATTAATTACGCGCGAAGACTGGGCAGATCAAAACGCTAAATGGGTGGTGCGTTAGTCGATCAAATCTGCCCAGGCTCCCGATTGGCTGTCCGGGACGCCCTACTGATGAATGGCAGAACTTCGAGGACGAACTGCTGTTGAAAGGTAGTTGCGCGGTCCTCGCAGTAGTCGTTCCATGCTGTCCTCATTTGCCGCAGGTAAGAACGGAGCGCAGTGTCGGACAGCGGACCAGCCGCGAAACGCCCGCCGTTCCCACTGGACTGGATAATACGAGTGACCACGGCGGCTAACGTCGTCGGAATTATTCTCTTCAGTTGAATGGGATCGATCAGGATCTTCACAACATTTCGGTCCGAGCTTGAACCAATCGATTGTCTCAGGTGCTCGCTTACGTTCACGACAGCCAACGTGAATTGAATGAAATCGATAGTGCTCAGACGACCTCGTGGTGGTTCGGAGGGCTCGAGGCGCATTCCAGGGACATGCTGCCGGGCAAGTGCAAGCGCCAAGTCAAAGTCAGAATCGGGCTGATCGGGATCGATGCCATACCGTGCAAAGAGTTCGGCGTAGGAGACGCATGTTCCGCGCATGAAATCCGGCTCGTGCCTTCGAGCAAGACTCAGCGCGAGATCGCGGCTCCATCCGGGCCGCGATCGGTTGATGCCGAAGTCGTCACATAGCGCCACGAG
>JANOKV010000555.1:0-7736 GCA_031419415.1 Hyphomicrobiales bacterium
CCTATTTCGGCATTCACCGGGCCGACCTGCAAAAGGTGCTGGGCTCGGCTCATGGACCCGACCGCTTGCATCTGGGGCACCGCCTCGTCGAGATCACTGAAAGATCGAACGGCCTCGACCTCACCTTCGCCAATGGACACCGCGCCAACGTCGATATCCTGATCGGCGCGGACGGTGTGCGCTCGCAGGTGCGTCGCTTCATCGCCGGTGAGGAGCGCGCCGCCTACTCCGGCACGAGCGCCTTTCGCGGCATCGTGCCCGTGCGCCACCTCCCCTCGCTGCCCGCCCCCCGCGCGCTGCAATTCTGGATGGGGCCGAACGCGCATCTGTAGCATTACGCCATCGGCCCAGACGGTGGCGACGTCAATTTCTTCGCTGTCGTCGAAGGTCCCGCACGCTGGACGCACGAGACGTGGACGGCGCCTGTCGAGCCCGACGCCGCCGCCCGCGCCTTCACCGGTTGGGACCCAGCCGTGGTCGAGATGGTCGGCGCCGTCGCTCATACCGTGCGCTGGGGGCTCTTCACCGTGCAACCCTTGCGCGCCTGGCGGCGCGGTCGCGCCGTGCTGTTGGGCGATGCTGCGCACGGCATGCTGCCGCATCACGGCCAGGGCGCCAACACCACCATCGAGGACGCGATAACGCTTGCCGAACTGCTGCCGGCGCGCCACATCGAGGACTTCGATGGCTGCGTCGCGCGCTACCACGACCTGCGCCGCCTGCGCACCCGCCTCATCCAGCGCAGCTCCCGCGCCACCAACCACGTGCTGCACCTGCCCGATCCGCCCCCCGCCGGCCGAACCGCCTCCCTCGCCCGTTTCGACGAGCGGTTCGGCTGGATCCACGCCTTCGATGCCTTAGCCGACGTGCGTGCAGGCCAATAAGGTCTTTCGATATGCAGCTGCCTGGAACCGTCCTCACGCCCGCCGTGACTCGCCCGCTGACCTGCACTACGCTCGTCGCAAGGCAACCGGGGAGGCACACGACGTGCAGAGCATCGAGGGTAAAATCGCCTGGGTTACGGGCGCGGGCACCGGCATCGGGCGAGCCGCAGCGGAAGGACTCGCGAAGGAAGGCGTCACCGTCATACTGACGGGACGACGCACAGAACCCCTCGAAAAGACGGCCGCCGCGATAAAGTCAGCAGGCGGCGCATGCGCCATCCACGCCGCCGACCTCACCAAGTGGGCTTCCGTCGAAAAGGTGGCTGGCGCCATCAAGGCCGAGTTCGGCCGCCTCGACATTCTGGTCAACAATGCCGGCGTCAACGTGCAGGCGCGCGAGTGGAGCCGCCTCACCCCTGAAAGCATCGATACCCTCGTCAGCGGCAATCTCACCAGCGCCATCTACGTGACGCGCGCCGTGCTGCCGATCATGCGCGCGCAGCAGGACGGCCAGCTCATTCACACGTCCTCCATGGCGGGCCGCTTCATCTCACCCGTGTCGGGGCCGATCTATACGGCGGCCAAGCACGGCGTCGTCGCCATGAGCCATACGATCAACCTCGAGGAATGCCAGAACGGCATCCGCTCGACCGTCGTGTGCCCCGGCGAAGTGGCGACCGAGATCATGCAGTTTCGCGATCCCCCCGAACCCGCCGAGATCCAAGCACGTATGGTGCAGCCCGAGGATTTCGAAGCGGTGTTCGTGTTTCTCGCGCGCACGCCCAAACACGTCTGCATCAACGAGATGCTGGTCACGCCGACGCACAATCGCGGCTACATTGCCGCGATGAAGGGCCGCCAAGCCCAGCAGGCGCAAGCGCGCGAGATGTCGAAATCGAAATCGGGCGGCTGACCCCGCCCACCCCGAGAACCGGAGAGCCTCATGTTTGCCGAGCGCACCCGATCCCAACTGCTCGTCATCGACGTGCAGGAAAACCTCGCCCTCCACGTCGCGGAGCAGGATGCCGTCGTCGCGAATTGCACGCGGCTGGTGCGCTATGCCCGCCACCTCGGCGTGCCGGTGACGCTGACGGAGCATTATCGCAAGGGCCTCGGGCCGACTGTGGCCTCACTTGTCGAAGCTGCGGGCAACGACTCCCCGCGCCTGGAAAAAATTGCGTTCTCCTCCTGGAAGGACACCGCAATCCGTGCTCGGATCGAGGGCTTGGCGCGCGAGGGACGCGACCAAATCGTCATCGCCGGGATGGAAGCTCACGTCTGTGTCGGCCAGACCGCGCTCGATTTGCTGGGGCCGATGCGGGCCGTTTTTCTCGTCGCCGACGCGGTCGGATCGCGGCAGACGCTGGCGCGCGATCTGGCAATCGCACGGCTGCGCGATGCCGGCGCCATCATCGTCTCGCAGGAAATGATCGCGTTTGAATGGCTCGAACGCGGCGATGTCGCCGAAGCCAAGGCCATCATCGCGCTGGTCAAGTAGCACCGCGCCGGATGCGGAGTCGGCATCCAAAGGCGACAACACAGGCACGCGCCGGATGCGAAGTGGACATCTGAAGGCGCAAACAAAGGAGAACATCATGCGCTTGAAGGACAAAGTCGCCATCGTCACCGGAGCAGCCTCTGGGATGGGAGCGGAAACCGCCCGCATCTTTGCCCGCGAGGGCGCCAAAGTCGTGCTCACCGATCTCAATGAGACGGACGGCCAGGCCGTGGCCCGCACGATCGGCAACACGGCGCTGTTCGTGAAGCACGACGTCGCCAAAGAAGCCGACTGGCAGGCCGTCGCCGACGCTGCGCTCAAAAGTTTCGGGCGCGTCGATATTCTCGTCAACAATGCGGGCGTCTCCGGCAGTGATCCCGACCGGCTCAGCATGGAGACCTGGGATCAGCAGATGTCGATCAACGCCAAGGGCGTTTTCCTCGGCCTGCGCACGATCATCCCCATCATGCAGGCCCAGAAGTCGGGCTCCATCGTCAACATCTCGTCGATTTCCGGCATCGTCGGCCAGACGTTCGTGCATATGGGCTACAACGCCGCCAAAGGCGCGGTGCGCACGATGACGAAAACGGTGGCCGTGCAGTACGCCCAGGATGGCATCCGCTGCAATTCGATCCACCCCGGCATCATGCCCGCGATGAAGACGTCGCGCCTGTCGGCCGATCCGGTGATCCGCGAAAAGACCCTGCGCGCTGTGCCCATGCGCCGCGAAGGCCGCATCGAGGAAGTGGCCAACGCGAGCCTCTTCCTAGCGTCGGACGAAGCCAGCTACATCACCGGCATCGAGGTTCCAGTGGATGGCGGGTTCCTGGCGCAGTAGACTGGTTGACAAGAAGACGCGCGTTCGACCGTGCTCGAAAACGGAAGGTGATCGACGTGAACCAAATATCACCGCGGCTGGCGCGCGCGATCGAAGCAGCCAAAACGTGGTCGCCCGATCGACAAGACGCTGCCGCAGATGTGCTGGAACGCATCGACGGGCTGGCCTCTGATCCAATGCGTCTCGATCCCGAGGACCGTGCCGACCTCGAATTGGCGCTGGACGAAGTTCGTCGAGGCGAGTTTGCGAGCGATCAGGAGGTTGCCGCCGTGTTTTCGCGGCATGGCGTGTGAAAATACGCTTCTCCCGAACGGCGCTGCAGCAACTCGATGACATCTATACCTATATCGAAACGAACAATGGTCCGGCGGCCAATCGGATCAAAACACGAATAAGGCGGGCCCTCGACCGATTGGAGCAGTTCCCATACAGCGCGCGGGCCACGGAGCATCCCGGCGTTCGCGTTCTGGTCGTGACCCGGGCGTCCTATCTCGTGTTTTACACGGTGGACGAAAAGGCCCAAGAGGTCCACATCCTGCGAATACGTCACGACGCGAGAGACCCCGCAAAGCATCTCGACTGAAGCCTGGTTGACCGACCACACCCGTTGCATTCAGAAAAGACGAAAGACCCCTCCCATGTCCAACCCACGCACGTCGCCTTCCAGCCGCGCCACTTTCGCCTGGGACGATGCTTTCCTGCTCGATGACCAGCTCACCGCCGAAGAGCGCGCCATTCGCGATACGGCGCGTGACTTCTGTCAGGCGAAGCTCGCGCCACGGGTCACCAAATCCTACCTCGACGAATCGACGGACCCGGAAATCTTCCGCGAAATGGGTGTCCTCGGTTTGCTCGGCGTCACCATTCCCGAGAAGTACGGCTGCGCGGGCGCCAACTACGTCTCTTACGGCCTCGTGGCGCGGGAAATCGAGCGGGTCGACAGCGGCTTTCGCTCGATGAACTCCGTGCAATCCTCGCTCGTCATGTACCCGATCTATGCCTACGGCAGCGAGGAGCAACGCCAGCGCTATCTGCCCAAACTCGCCACCGGTCGCTCGATCGGCTGCTTCGGACTGACCGAAGCGGACGCCGGCTCCGATCCGGGCGGCATGACCACGCGCGCCGAGAAGGTGGCCGACGGCTATCGCCTGACGGGGTCCAAAATGTGGATCTCGAATGCGCCGATCGCCGACGTATTCGTCATCTGGGCGAAGTCGGACGCGCACGACGGCCAGATCCGCGGCTTCGTGCTCGAGAAAGGCATGAAGGGTCTGTCGGCGCCCAAGATCAGCGGCAAGCTCAGCTTGCGCTGCTCAGTCACCGGCGAAGTCGTCATGGACGGCGTCGAGGTGCCCGAGACGGCCATGTTGCCCAATGTTTCAGGCCTCAAAGGCCCATTCGGTTGTCTCAATCGCGCGCGATACGGCATCGCTTGGGGCGCCATGGGTGCGGCCGAGGACTGCTATGCCCGCGCACGCCAGTACACGCTCGACCGCAAACAGTTCGGCCGGCCCCTCGCCGCGACCCAATTGGTCCAGAAAAAACTCGCCGATATGGTGACGGAGGTCTCGCTTGGCCTGCAAGGCGCGCTCCGCGTCGGCCGGCTGTTCGACGAAGGCAACATCGCCCCGGAGATGATCTCCCTCGTCAAACGCAACAACTGCGGCAAGGCGTTGGACATCGCCCGCGTCGCGCGCGACATGCACGGCGGTAACGGCATCCAAGCCGAATACCACGTCATGCGGCACGCCGCGAACCTCGAGACGGTCAACACCTACGAAGGCACCCACGACGTCCACGCCCTGATCATGGGTCGCGCCATCACCGGGTTACAGGCGTTCTTTTGAGGCCGCTCCAGCGCCATCATCCCCGCGCGCGTCACCTGGACACCTCTCTCGGCTGTGCCGTTAACAGGATCTTTGCCAACGTGGGCTTAAGCTGTGCGTCAGAATCGATCCGGGCCAGGCTGAACGTGTTCGGCTGCATCGGAGGTGGGGACCATGCAGCGTTTGCTCGGATTGGTGATGATCTCTGCGACGGGGACGCTGATGCTGACGTTGCTGCTGGGGTTTGGCGCCCAACTACGCAGTCCCGACTTCGCCATAGGCGACCTAAATCTCGAACTGACGAGTTTCGGCCTCGGCGTGCTGGCGGCGCTGTCGCTCGTCTGGGTCATACAGCTCCCGTGGAAGGAGACGGCCCTGTCGATCGCCGAATCGATGAAGCGCGGCGGTCGCAACGCTGCGCTGCTGGTGCTGGCGGCCGGTTTCGCCAGCGTTCTGCTGCTGCGCTGATCGACACGCGTCAGGCGGGCACGACGTAGCCGTCGCGACGCGGATCACAGCCGCCCGTCATGGCGCCCGTCACGCGATCGATGGCGATCCCCTGCATGCCGCCCACCTTCATCGTGTAGGCGTCGCCGGCCTCGATCTCGTGGCCGCGTTGGCGCAGCGCTTCGAGCACGTCGGGCGCGATGCGGGACTCCGCCGTGACGACACGACCATCCCACAACCGGCCACGCGGGGCTTCGATCGCGTCCTGAATGGACTGACCGAAATCAATGTATTGCACCAGCGCCTGCGTCTGCGTTTGCTTGATCCCGTAACTGCCGGGCGTCCCCAGCGCCAACACCGGCGCGCCATCGCGCAACGACAGGCTGGGGGACACGCACATCGGCAGTTCGCCACCGGGCTTGGAGCGATTGGGGCTGCCGGGCTGCACGTCGGCCCAGTACAGGAAATTATTGAGCACGAGGCCGGTGCCTGGCACGATCACGGCCGCTCCGTAGGGGCTGCCGATGCTCTGCGTGACGCACACCACGTTGCCCTCGCGATCCGCGACCGAGAACGACGTCGTATGATGCTCGCGTCGATCGGGCTGCGGCGCCAACCATTGTTCCGTCGGTCCCGTGATCGGCCGGCCGTCTTTCACGCGAGCGCGTAGCCGATCGATATGGGCCGGCGACAGCAGTTCGGCGAGTTTACCGGGGTTGGGGTTGTTGTTGGCGATGCGCTCGCCCGCCGACAGCCGGATCGCGCGCCACACCGTATCGATGTGTTCGACGCCGTTGCGCTCGAGGGCGCCTAAATCGAATCCTTCGAGAATACGCAGCGCCATGAGGAACTGGAAACCCTCGCACGGCGGCGGCGGCACGTTGACCACGATATCGCGATAGGCCGCGGTCGCTGGATCGCTCCATTGGGGCTTCACGGCGTCCAGGTCCGCCATGTCGATGCAGCCGCCCGTGGCTGCGAGGTGGGCGACGAGCGCGCGACCCAACGCACCCCCATAGAGGTGGTCTGCGCCCTGCGCCGCGATGGCTTCCAGCGTGTCGGCCAACGCGGATTGCTTCAGCACGAAGCCCGGCGCCAAGTGCCCCGAGCCGTCCGTGTAGTTTTTCGCCCACGGCCCCCAGAGATCGGGAAAGGCCGCGATTTCCGGCGCGGTCGTGTTCGTCTCGTAGATCGTGAACCCGGTGACGGGAAAGCCGCTGCGCGCCAAAGCGATTGCTGGCGCAAACGTCTCTGCAAAGCCCATGCGCCCATAGGCGCGCATCAATTCGGCCCAGCCGGCGAGATTGCCCGGCACGCCGACCGAGACGGGACCACGCGCCAATTGCGAGCGCTGGCTGAGGCGATCGATTGGGAATTTCATCGGAATGCGCGGCACGAAATTCAACGTGCGCACGCGCTTTTCCTTGACGATCCAGCAGGTGGCCAATCCCTGACCGGCGAGGCTCGACATGAACGGTTCCACCACGTTGAGCGCGGCAGCTGTCGCCACCGCCGCATCGAACGCCGTGCCGCCTTGGGCGAGAATGCGCGCACCGGCAGCGGCTGCATGTGGATGCGCCGCCGCCACGATACCGTTCATCGAAGAGATCGTCGGTCGCTTGCCGTCCATGTCCGCCGCCCCGTGATTGCTGGTTTGCACCGATGCTACGCGACGGGACCGCCCCCCCGCCAGGATCTTCGTTGCAGCGCCCGCTCACGGGGCTGCGGTCTCACCCCGTACTGCCCGCGGCCGTCAATCCGCCGTCGACGATGATTTCGGTGCCCGTGATGTAGCGGGCTTCATCGGAGACCAAAAACAGCACGGCGTGCGCGATGTCCCAGGCGTCGCCCATCTTGCCCGTTGGGCAACTTGCGTTGCGCTTGTCGATGAGCCCCTGCAAATCATTGGCCGCAATCGACTTGGCCAGACGATGCTCGACGAGGGCGGTATGCATCAGGCCCGGCACCACCGTGTTGCAGCGGATGCCTGTCTTCGCATAAGAGATCGCCGTTGATTTCGTGAACGCGAAAATGCCGAGCTTGGTCGTGGAATAGGCGATGTGGGCGCGCTCGGCCGTCATGCGCAGACCCGCCACCGAGGCGAGATTGACGATCGCGCCCTTGCCCTGCTTTTCCATGATCGGAATGACGTACTTGGTACCCAGAAACGCAGTCTTGAGGTTGTGAGCGATCTGCGTATCCCAGACCTCTTCACTCATCGTCACGGCGTTGCCTGGCGCGGA
>JANOKV010000556.1:0-1821 GCA_031419415.1 Hyphomicrobiales bacterium
GCGGTCGCGCGACAGGTCCGAACGCTTGATGTAGGTGGTGATGTCCGTATCGGCGAGCTTGACCTGAATGCCGTTGGGTTCGACCAGGATGACCTCGCAGGTGACGGGATCGCCCTTCTTGTAGCGCGACAGCGTGTCGAGAGGATCGCCCGACAACTGTTTGATGCCCAAGCTGATGCGCTCTTTGGAGCTGTCCACATCGAGCACCACGGCCTTGACCATGTCGCCCTTCTTGTAGTCCTTGATCGCCTCGTCGCCGGACTTGGCCCAGTCGAGGTCCGACAAGTGGACCATGCCGTCGACGCCGCCATCGAGCCCGATGAACAAGCCGAACTCGGTGATGTTGCGCACCGGACCTTCGACGTGCGTGCCCTTGGGATGTTGGCCGACGAAGGCATCCCAGGGATTGTCCTGGGTCTGCTTGAGGCCCAGCGAAATACGCCGCTTGTTGGGATCGACTTCGAGGATTTGGACATCGACCTGCTGGCTCGTCGAGACGATCTTGCCGGGGTGGATGTTCTTTTTGGTCCAGCTCATTTCCGAGACGTGAATCAGGCCTTCGACGCCCGGTTCCAGCTCCACGAAGGCGCCGTAGTCGGCGATGTTCGTCACCGTGCCGCTGAAGCGGGCGTTGACGGGATACTTCGCGTCAATGCCCTGCCACGGATCGGCCAGCAACTGTTTCATGCCGAGGCTGATGCGCTGCGTTTCGGGATTGATGCGGATGATCTGCACCTTCACCGTATCGCCGACATTGACCACATCGCTGGGATGATTGACCCGGCGCCAGGCCATGTCGGTGACATGCAGCAGGCCGTCGATGCCGCCCAGATCGATGAACGCGCCGTAATCGGTGATGTTCTTGACGACACCGTCGATGATTTCGCCTTCCTTGAGGCGGGCGACGATCTCGGAGCGCTGCTCGGCGCGCGTCTCTTCCAGAACGGACCGACGAGAGACGACGATGTTGCCGCGCCGACGATCCATTTTCAGGATCTGGAAGGGCTGGTTCTGATGCATCAGCGGGCCGATGTCGCGCACGGGACGGATATCGACCTGGCTTCCCGGCAGGAACGCCACAGCGCCGTCCAGATCGACCGTGAAGCCGCCCTTGACCTTGTTGAAGATGACGCCTTCGACTTTTTCACCGGCTTCGAATTTCTTCTCGAGACGGGTCCAGCTCTCTTCGCGGCGGGCCTTGTCGCGCGACAGCACGGCTTCGCCCAGCGCATTTTCCATGCGCTCGAGATACACCTCGACTTCGTCGCCGACCTTCAGCTCGGACGGCTTGCCGCCGATGGCGAACTCGCGCATCGGTACGCGGCCTTCCATCTTCAGGCCCACGTCGATCACCGCCAGGTCTTTTTCGATCGCGGTGATGATGCCTTTGACGACGGTGCCTTCGAATGCGCCCTCGGCGCCCATGCTCTCGTTCAGCAGCGCCTCGAAATCGGCACGCGACGGGTTCATCTGATTTTCGCCAGTCGTTGCAGTCATTTCGTCTCCTCGTTTGCGCCTTCAAGGCGCCGTTGTCTGACGGCCGGCGAACACCGGCTGCGGGATCGGGGGGATTGTCTTCGGTGAAGCGGCGAACCGCTCGACCAGACGATCCCGGATGACGGGACGCACACCGGCGAAACGGCCGGTGTGCCAGGTTTCCAATTGGGCCGTTCGGGCCCGCCATACATCCACGACGACGCTCGACGACGACGGACAACGTCCGCAATCATCCCCCGCCCGGCGTGCAGATGGCCTGCTTATCGATTGTGTTTCGACCCTGTCGCCGGCAGAGCGCATGCGCTCGACCAAACCGGATTGGAG
>JANOKV010000557.1:0-1850 GCA_031419415.1 Hyphomicrobiales bacterium
AGTTCGAAACTCAGCCGGTCCCATGAGCGGGGCTATGCCGTCGATTAGGATGCGTTTACCTGCCTGATCGACCGCGAGAAAAATCGCGCCGTGCTCGGTGATCTCGTCGGCTGCCTCGGTCTTCCTGTCGGTGCCGGACAATTGGGTGGCAATTGGCTCTCGCTCGATTTCGATGTCGGGCGCATTGATCACGAGTTGCAACAGGCAGCTGTCGGGCAGCGTATGGTCGATCAACTCGAATTTATGCGCGGCCGCGGCTTCTGCGAAGATGGTTCGGACCACCTCGCCGTGCCGGCGGAACATCGCGATGAATCTGCGGGCCACATCGCTGGGCTCCAGGCCGGGATAGCAAGTCGTCAGCCATGCGAACTCGCTGGCAAACCGCGTGGCAAAGCTCGCGTCGGAAAGCCTGCGGAATTCGAGTGCGCTACGCACCGTGTCAACCGCCATGGCGCGATCCACTCCCCGTTGCCGCGGCCCGAGCAACAGGTCAATCGCATAGGCCTCGCCGGAATCATCCTCTCCTGCACCGCCACCCAGTGTCGAAATGCGACGCTGCAGGCACTGAACGCATGCACCGCAGTGCGTCCTGTATTTGGTCACGTGGCGCGTCTTCGAGCAGCTCAGCGTGTGCGGAATGGCGTCACCTTCGGGTTTGTCCCGCAGTTCTTTGATGACCTCGACCTTGGTTTTCCAGATGAACGGATTGTCGATGACGGTATCGCTCAGTCGGATTAGCCGGCAGAGGCTTTCCAAGAGCATGAGTGAGCGCGGATGAGTCGAGCGTGACGCGCGGGTCCCGACCACCTGGGTCGAGATCGGCAGATTCACGCTCATGATGCCATTCTCGTAGAAGCGGATGCGGTCCGTTCCCTCGATTTCGGCAGCAATCAGTGCCATCGCCGTCAGAAGGAAGCTTCTGGTGCGCTGCGTGTGCTCGATGGCCTTGGTTTCGTCCATCAGTCCGGCACTCACCGGCACGTGCGTGATCCGTCGCGGGTTTCGCCGTCGCAGCTCATCAGCAAGCTCGCGTTGGCGGCTGTCCGTTATCCCGCCGATCTGTCGGCTGAGAAGCACGACATGTCGGTTGCTCGAATACAGTTCCTCCACGGCGCCAGCGTAGGAATCGAGACCACCAGAAAATAGGACGATCGTCGCATCACCGGGCCTTTCGACCCGGGCCTCGGCGAAATTCAGGTAATCAGGCAAGGTAGGCGGGTTGTCGAGCTCGACGAACTCGAACTCCCATTCGTCGTCCGTCAGAAAAGCCAATACCTCACGCAAGGCGTGCAACCGCTGTGGCTCTTTCCATGTGCCGGGCTGCCGGACCGCGATTACGAGGCGAAACGACCGCCGCCAGGCCTCGCCCATGTTCTTGAACATCAAGCCGCCACGGCTCACCGAGTTGTCGGCAGCAAAGACGTAGGTCGCGATGTCGGCCAGGTCGGTCAACAGCGTGGGCTCGACATCGAGCAACCGACGTCTGATATCATCAAGACGAAGCCGAAGGTTTGTTCGAGGCCCGCGAATATGCAGCTCCCGGCCGCCCGAGTATTCGGCTCGTTGAGCCGGAGCAACTCCGCACAGGAAGAGTTGATCAGCCATCGGCCGCCCTTCGTGCACGAAGCTCGTCGCGCATTTTTTCGAGGGCGTAGTCCGCGAAGCCTTGGGCAGAGGCTGGAGTCAGCGTTCCTTGGAAGTTACTCTTGGAGAACCAACCGCCGGCGAAGTCCTCGACGATCTGCGACGCCTCGCGGCAATGCTTTTCGAGGGCGATGCGAAACCCGATCTGCTGGTCGATCGAAGACAGCGGTTTGTCGGAACCGATGTAGTTCGGTAGCTCGCGGCTG
>JANOKV010000558.1:0-4595 GCA_031419415.1 Hyphomicrobiales bacterium
TCTGCATTTTCCAGCGAACTTTGGTCTGCGCATCGGCAGGCGAACCTGCCAGAGCCAGGGCACCCAAAGTGCCGACAGCAGCGCCCAATAACACCTTCATCTTCATGTGCCGATTCTCCCTGTTGCGGCCTCAACCCATGCAGAAAGCGCATGGGCACCAAGCAATTTTTGATGCTTGAATTTCGAGTTGCCGGCATTACGTCCCATCGTTGACCCGTTTGCAAGCCCAATGTCTTGGCGCTGCACCCAGCGCTGTCCAGGGCGCCGATTCGTACGGCTTCGTACCGAACTCGGCTTTGGATTGCTGGCTCCAGGCAAGCTTATTCACTTTCTTCTATTATGCCCCCAGATGTGGTAGACGAATTGGCGCACTCCTCTCGAGGGATCTTGCTCGAATGAACACCGCTGCCCGCCCCCGACCCAAGGTCATGTCGATGACGACGGCTGCCGCCGAGCGCGTTCGCGCCATCATGGCGTCCAAGGGTCCAGCTGTCGCCGGGCTCAAGATCGGGGTCAAAAAGGGCGGTTGCGCGGGCATGGAATACGTCATGAGCTGGGCCGATACGGTGGCCAAGTTCGACGAAGTGGTCGAGCAAGACGGCGCCCGCGTCATCATCGACCCGCAAGCGGTACTCTACCTCCTGGGCACGGAGATGGATTACAAGATCGACAAGCTGTCTGCGCAGTTCGTCTTTAATAACCCCAATCAGAAAAGCGCCTGCGGTTGCGGCGAGAGCGTCAACTTGGTCCCCGTCTCCAAGGACAAGCTCGAACAGACGAGCGCATGACGGATAACCAATCGGGTCTGCTACTGCCGAAGTCAGGCGGCGAACCCCGTTGGGTCGAAGACGTGTTGCGCTTCTGGTTCCACGAAATTGCGCCGAGGGCTTGGTTCGTTCGGGACGCGGTGGTCGATACCGAAATTGGCCTTCGCTTCGCTGACTTGCACACCACCTTGGCCGGCGGATCGATCCACCAAGTCACACGCGAGAGCAGGATCGAGCTTGCCCGTGTCATCGTTCTGGATCAGTTCCCACGCAACATCTTCCGCGGTACGCGCGCGGCCTTCGCCACGGACGCGCAGGCCCTCGCGACAGCTCGAGCCGCCGTTGCGGCGGGCCTTGATCAGGCCGTCGATGGCAATGGGCGCCTGTTTTTCTACCTGCCATTCGAACACAGCGAGGTGGCTGCCGATCAGCAGCGCTGCGTTGAATTGATCTCCGCCATCGGTGATGCCGAGTACACCCGGTTCGCTCAGGCGCACAAAGACATCATCGACAGATTTGGACGTTTCCCTCACCGCAACCAGATGTTGGGGCGAGTTTCGACGCCTGAAGAAATCGCCTTTTTGACGCAGCCTGGCAGTTCTTTCTGAGGCTGGCGCCGCAAAATGGGCGGGGCGAACGCCATGCACCGTTTTTTGTCACTGCCAGCCGCCCAAAAGCTTGGCCAGCGTTGACTTCGGGACCCGCAAACCTCGATATTCGCAGCATGTCCGAACCCCGTCCGAACACCGCGCGCAAGTCGTCCCAGAGATCGATCGACGCACCGTTCTGTCGAGGCGCGGTCGGTCTACTCCTCGTGCTATCGCTGCTGGCTCTGCCAGCCCAGAGCGCCGCTGCGCAGACCACGCCACCGCCGCTGACGACCAAGGCGCGGCAGGCGATCCTGATCGACGCCGATTCGGGCGCGATGCTGTTTCAGCACAACGCCGATGACCGGATGTCGCCGGCGAGCATGAGCAAGCTCATGACACTCGCGGTGATCTTCAAGGCGTTGAAGGCCGGTCAAGTCAAGCTCGAGACCGAGTTTTTGATGACGCCCTACGCTTGGCGCAAGGGCGGCGCTCCGTCCAGGACATCCGCGATGTTCGTGCCGGTCGGGACGCGGGAACCGCTGGAGCAGCTTCTCCAGGGCATCGTGGTGGAGTCGGGCAACGACGCCGCAATTGCCGTGGCGGAGGGGATCGGCGGGACCGAGTTGGGCTTCGCTCGCATGATGACCGAGGAAGCCCAGCGTTTGGGCATGAAGAGATCGGTGTTCAAGAACGCGACCGGTCTCTACGACCCCGAGCATCTGACAACAGCGCGCGATCTTGCGATGCTGGCGCGTCACCTCATCCGGGACTACCCCGACCACTATCCGAGGTTTGCGCAGAAAGAATTCCAATACCGCAAGCATTTGTTCCGAAACCGTAATCCTCTTCTGGCGAGTGGCATCGGCGTGGACGGACTAAAAACCGGGTCGATCAAGGAGTCGGGCTACGGCATGGTCGCGTCCGCCAAACAGGACAATCGCCGCTTGATCCTGGTCGTCAATGGCCTGGACCGCCAGGAGGACCGCAAGAGCGAGGCGACGCGGTTGCTCGAGTGGGGGTTCAAGAACTTCACCGAGTACAGACTGTTCGATGCCGGCGAGGTCGTGGGCTCGGCGCGCGTGTGGGGTGGCGCGCGCATGTACGTGCCGCTGACGGGCAATGGCGCGGTCAATGTGATCCTGCCGCGTGCGCCGGCCAATCCCCGGCTCAAGGCCGAGATCGTCTATAAGGGTCCGCTGAAGACGCCCATCAAGCAGGGCGATGCGGTGGCGACGCTGCGCGTGTCGTCCGGTGGGCAGACGATCAACGAACTGCCTCTTTATGCGGCGGAGGACGTCGAGGGGGCCGGGGCTCTGAAGCGCGGTATAGATTCTTTCCTGCACATGGCCTTTCGCTGGCTGCTGTGACAGCGGGCTATTCCGTAACCGAGGCCATGGCCAACGTTTGACAGGTTGGACCATCCTCCATAGGACACGAGGATGCGAGGCAGGTTCATCACATTCGAAGGCGGTGAAGGTTCGGGAAAGTCGACGCAGGCGCGTCTGCTGGCAGACGCGTTGGGTGCACACGGCATCGCCGTCACCCAGACGCGAGAACCGGGGGGCTCGCCCTTCGCAGAAGCCGTGCGCGGCATGGTGATGTCCACGGCGCACGCCGCCGTTACGCCGCTGGCCGAAGCGCTGTTGTTTTCGGCCGCCCGCGCCGATCATCTGGTGGCGACAATACGGCCGGCGCTCGGCGCGGGGCGATGGGTGGTCTGTGATCGCTTCGCCGACTCGACGCGGGTTTACCAGGGCGCGGCAGCCGGCCTCGACAGCGCCCATATCGAGACGCTGGAGCGCATGGTCGTGGGCGAGACCGCGCCGGACCTGACCCTCCTTCTCGACATCGATCCGGCGGAAGGGCTGGCGCGGGCGACCGCGCGACGGAGCGATGGCAGCGCTGCCCCGATAGACGCCGATACGTTCGAGAACCGACATCTCGACTTTCACGCCCGGCTTCGCGCGGGATTCCTGGCCATCGCCGCGAGCGAGCCACGCCGCCTTGCGACTATTGACGCGACGCCTGATCGCGACCTCGTTCGGGATGCCATTTGGGCCGTGGTCACCGAGCGCCTCGGTCCCTTTTGATGGCACGCGCGCCAGCCCTCAAAGACACCGAGGCCCCGCCCGAGGCAGATCGGCTCGATGGCGCGGCACACCCGCGCGAGACAACGACCCTCTTTGGCCATGGGGCCGCCGAAGCGACACTGGCCCAGAGCTTCGCCGGTGGGCGCATGCACCACGGTTGGCTGCTGTCGGGCCGCGAAGGCATTGGCAAAGCGACGCTCGCCTATCGCTTCGCTCGCTATGCATTGGCGACGCCCGCGCAACGCGATCCGTCCGGCCATAGTCTCGACATCCCGCCCGCATCGACGGCGGCCCGCCAGGTCTTGGCCCTGTCGCATCCAGGGCTGCTCGTTATTCGTCGACCCTGGGACGCCAAGAACAAGCGCCATCCGGCCAGCATCCCCGTCGATGAAGTTCGGCGGATCAAGCCATTCCTCGCGCATACCGCAGAGCCCGGCGCCCATCGCGTCGTCATTGTCGACTCGGCTGACGAACTCAATGCGAACGCCGCCAATGCGCTGCTGAAGTCGCTCGAGGAACCGCCGCCCGCGACGACGTTCCTCCTCGTGACATCGGAGCCTGGTCGTTTGTTGCCGACCATCCGCTCGCGGTGCCGGATGCTCGACTTGGCGCCTCTGGACGAGGCCGATCTGCGCCGGGCGACGCTGAAAGCGTTCGAGACGATCGACCGGGATGCACCTGGTCCAGGCGACTGGCCCCGCCTCATGGCGCTCGCTGAGGGGAGCGTGCGCCGACTGCTGGTTCTGTGGCTCGGCAGCGGTCTGGATTTGGCCGAGCGCATCGACAAGCTCTTGGCCACCTTGCCGCGTCTCGACTGGGGCACCGTCCATGCGCTGGGCGATGAGTTGGGATCGGTGGCCTCGGCGGAGCGCTTCGAGACGTTCTACGACTTGTTGCTGCAATATCTGGCGCGGATGGTTCGCGCCCGCGCCCGTGGGCTCGACAGTGGTCGCGAGGCCGCGCTGGCCGCCCGCTTGATCCCCGAGGCCAGCCTTGCCACCTGGGCTGACCTGTGGGAAACAGTCGTCCGTGAGAAGTCCGTGGCCATGGCCCTGAACCTCGATCGCAAGTCTTTGATTCTCGATACATTCAGTCGAATCGAGCAGGCCGCCCGTGGTGTCGAGCCTCGTCCCGGCTCCGCGACCTGA
>JANOKV010000559.1:0-4087 GCA_031419415.1 Hyphomicrobiales bacterium
GCTGGGGTTCACTCGCGAGAACGATCGCGCCGAGCCGCGTGACGCGACGCGCGCGCAACGCAGCGGCGGCGGCGTCGAATGTCGTTTCGACGAGGGTTTCGATCGGCGATCCGGCCAGAACCGCCAACGCACCGATCTCGTCGTTCTCGGCTCGAGCCGCCACCAGGATGCGCGCGGCCGCCGCCATGCCCGTCAACTCGGCGACGACCAGAAACGGCGCGCGCGCCAGCGGATCCGTTGCCTCGACCATCGCACCACGCCCACCCGCGAGGATGAAGTGTCCGGGCGCCCCGCGCGCCTTGGCAATGCGATCAGGATAGGCGAGCGCTAAAATGCCGGCCGTGGAGAGGGCTTCCCTCTGCTTTGCTTCGACACCCACCTCTCCCGATCCCCCCTCGCCAGCGCTGCGACTCCAACCCGCCGCCAGTCGCCGCATGCTTTCGGCGCGTGCCGTTCGATCCCGCCGCAAGTCGGACAGGCGTTCGTCCATATCCGTGCTGCGGCCGCCGATGCCGCGTTCGACCAAAATGGCAGCGATGTCGCCAGCGCGAGCGCCCGCGCCCAGCGCGGACGCCGAAATCAACATACGCGACAGGCGCGGCGGCAACGGCAGCGCGCGCAGACGCCGACCCATCTGGGTCAAACGACCGTCCGCATCCAGAGCGCCCAGAAGCATCAACTCCAAGCGCGCCGCCGTGACGGCTCCAGGCGGTGGCGGATCGAGCCAAGCAAGTCGGGCTGGATCAGGCGTGCCCCACGCGGCGCAGTCGAGCAGGAGGCCCGCCAAATCGGCTTGGCGAATTTCAGGCTCGGTGAACGGGCGCAGGCCCGCGGTCTGGGGCTCGTCCCAAAGGCGCCAGCAAATCCCGGGCTCCGTGCGACCCGCCCGGCCGCGCCGTTGATCGGCGGTGGCGCGCGAAACGGGCACCGTCTCGAGCCGTGTCAGCCCCGCATCCGGATCATAGCGCGGCACCCGCTCGACACCGCTGTCGATGACGATCCGCACCCCCTCGATGGTGATCGACGTTTGCGCAATCGCCGTGGCCAGCACGACTTTACGGCGGCCCATCGTGGCCGGTTCGATCGCTTGGCGCTGCAGGCGACCATCGAGACCACCGTGCAACTCGACGATGTCGAAAACCCCCGCATCGAGCTTGTCGACCAAGCGTTCGGCCGTGCGGCGAATCTC
Organism: Hyphomicrobiales bacterium; assembly: GCA_031419415.1. Lineage (GTDB taxonomy): Bacteria > Pseudomonadota > Alphaproteobacteria > Rhizobiales > Hyphomicrobiaceae. The sequence goes on from JANOKV010000559.1 coordinate 1,190, forward strand.
GGCTTGGCCGGGAAGGAAGGCGAGGATCGATCCGGGCTCCCCACGCGCGGCACGCAGGATCGACTCGGCCATCGCGTCCTCGAGGCGCCGATCGACGGGGCGGCCCGCGTATCGGGTTTCGATAGGGAACGTGCGCCCTTGCGCCTCGATGACGGTTGCATCCCCCAGCAGCGACGCGACGCGCCCGCCGTCCAGGGTTGCCGACATGACGAGAAGCCGCAAATCCTCGCGCAACCCACTGCGCGCATCCAGAGCGAATGCGAGGCCTGCATCAGCGTCGAGCGAGCGCTCGTGGAATTCATCGAACACCACCGCACCCACGCCCTCCAGCGCTGGATCATCGAGGATCATGCGCATGAAGACGCCTTCGGTGACGACCTCGATGCGCGTCTTGGGGCCAACGCGGGTGTCCAGCCGCGCGCGCAGGCCAATGGTTTGCCCCACCCGCTCGCCGCGTTCGGCGGCCATGCGCTCGGCCGACGCCCGGGCGGCGAGCCGGCGCGGTTCGAGCAGAAGAATCTTTCGACCTGCGAGCCACGACGCCCCGAGCAGCGCCGGTGGGACGCGTGTGGTCTTGCCGGCGCCCGGAGGGGCAATCAGGACAGCGCTCGTCGACGATGCCAAGGCCGCCAGGAGATCGGCCAGCACGGCGTCGACGGGGAGTGGAGGGAGAGGATCGCTTCGAGTCATCGGTGGACTATACCCGAGCCGGCTGACCACTCATGCCGATTATCGCGCTCGTCGCGCTTCGCCTCCGCGGACACGTAGCCATACACCATCCGCGTCGCACGTAGAGTGAGTTCCCGCCACAGCCTGCCCTCGGGAAGTCGGGGGCGGGAATGACGTTGAGGATGGGGTTGGGGTGCTCCACGTCGAGGGATTGGTGGCGCACCGCCCCCCTTGTCATTCGGGCCTGCGTGTCGGACACATCTCGGGCGGCGTCAGGGCCGCGCAGCGAGGCGGCGAGCAGCATGCAGCGGAGCGGGATTGCGCAGAGCTTGGCTGGCCGATTACCGTTCTATTATGGCTGGGTCGTTCTGGCGTGTGTGTGTTTCGCCTGCTTGTCTCGCGCGGGGCCAGCCGTCGCCACGCTGTCGATGTTCGTCACGCCGATGATCGACGAATTCGGCTGGTCGCGCACCGCATTCGCGGGTGCGGTGTCGCTCGGTGGCGTGCTGGCGGCGCTGTCCTCACCGATGATTGGAACCTATCTCGACCGCAAGGGCGCGCGTCTCGTGTTGTGCGGCGCGGTTCTCGCCACCGGAGTGACGCTGATGCTGCTGTCCACCATCGAGTCACTGGTGGCGTTCTACCTGCTCTTCTGCATCGCGCGCATGAACTGGGCCGGCCCCTTCGACCTGGGCATCTATGGCGCGCTCAATAGTTGGTTCGTCGCCAAACGGGGCGTGGCAGTCTCCGTCGTGACGCTGGCGCAGATGGTGGGCCTCACCCTGATGCCGTTGCTCGGCTATTGGGTGATCGAACACCATGGCTGGCGCACGGGGTGGCTGGTGATCGGCAGCGCAGTGCTGATCATGGGCTTCGTGCCGGCGTGGTTCTTCATGGTCCGCCGCCCGGAGGATATCGGCCTGCTGCCCGATGGCGCGAGGCCGCGCGACCCCGCGACGCCCGGCGGTTCCCTATCCGGATCGAGCGTCGACGAGCCCGCCTTCACGCGCGCCGAGGCGCTGCGCACACGCGCCTTCTGGATGCTCGCGCTCTTCACCGCGCTCATCTACCCGGTCCAGGCTGGCCTCAGTCTGCATCAGGCGGCGCATCTGATCGAAAGGGGCCTTTCGACCGCAACGGCGGCCACCGTCGTCAGTCTGTTCTCGTTCTCATCGGCCTTCACCGGGTTCACCTACGGCATCCTGCAACGCTGGCTCGACACCAAGGTCGCCCTGGTGGTGGCCGGACTGCTGCTGGCCGCCAGCAGCTTCGCCATGATGGCCGCGACCACCCCCATCGGGGCCATGACGGCGGGCGTGCTGTTCGGGCTGGGGATCGGCGGCGTTCACGCCCTGTTGCCGATTGCCTGGGCGGACTATTTCGGGCGGCGAAATTTCGGGTCGATCCGAGGGATCGCCCTGACGGTGCAGGTGGGGGCGCAGGCGGCGGGACCGCTGGCCTCAGGGGTGCTTCGCGACCTGACGGGGGATTATATGGCCTCGCTCGCCCTGTTCGCGGCCCTTTCAGGGCTCGGCGCAATCGCCGCCCTGGCTATCCGTGCGCCGCCCGATGGGAACGCGCCGGCGGCGTGAATTGGGGCCGCACTGTCCGTGGGCGGAGGCCCGCTTATGGGATGACACCGCCCGCGTTTGCATTGCAGCGTAAATTGTGTCATGGAGAACGGCTGGCATGAATGGACGTCGGGCGTCGGCTTCGCTCGCGCCTCATGCCTATCTTACACACTGTGCCCATCTTGCGAGATGTGAAGGGGAGCTGGCGCCTATGGCCCGTGTCACCGTCGAAGATTGTGTCCAACAGGTCCCGAACCGGTTCGAGCTCGTGTTGCTCGCCGCCCACCGCGCGCGCGCGATCGCGAACGGGTCCGCGATGACGATCGAGCAGGAGAACGACAAAAATCCCGTCGTCGCCTTGCGCGAGATCGCCGAGACGACCGTTCCGGCCGATGATCTGCTCGAAAGCCTCATCCATTCCATCCAGAAGAACGTCGAGATCGACGAGCCGGAAGCGGGCGCCGCACCCTTGCTCATGACCGATCGTCGTGGATCGATGCTCGGCCGTGACGACCAAAACAGCGACATGCTGGTCGACCAGATCACCATGACCGAGGAGCAACTGCTGCGCGGCATGGAAACCCTCACACCCTCCGAGCCCTCGTCGAGCGGCGGCAACGGTGGGGGCGGCGGCGGCGGAAGCAGTCGCAGTCGCTGA
>JANOKV010000560.1:0-6271 GCA_031419415.1 Hyphomicrobiales bacterium
CGGCCCCATTATCAGGATGGACGGCGAGGTCGATAGAAACAGCATCACCGCAACAAGACAACAGGTGGAGCATCATGGCGCGAGCCAGTCCTTGGCGGCGCAGTTCGGGGCGTGTCTTCTATGGGCGGAGCTTGGTTGCGAGTTGGACGTTGGATTGGTTGTTGCGCCAGCGGTAGCCGTAGGAGAAGTCGAGCTTTGTGGGTTTGTGTTTGTCGTAGAGGGATCGCATGGCCGATTGATAGGCGTGCGCGAAGGGCGGGATGGGGTGCGCGTAGACGCCGAACGGCTCGACCTTCCATTCGGTGTCTTTGTAAAGGCGCAGCGGCACGCCGGTATCGTCCTGCAGGATGCGGCCGGCCTGCCGCATGATGAAATCTCGAACGTGCGAGAACTGGCCCGAGTGCGGCAGATAAGACGCGCTCTTGATGAGAGCGTCGCCCGGACCCAAGGCGTCGCAGAATTTCAGGAAGCCGCTGTCGGCCACGGATTTGTTGGCGACGTTCGTGCTGAAGAAATAAAGCGTCTGGGCCGCGCCGTCTTTGGCGGTGAACGAGATCTTGACCGCTTTGGGTTGGACTTGCGTCGTCGTCACTTCGAACGGCTTGACCGTGCCGTCAGGGTCGAGCGTCAGATAGGTGACGTCCGTAATGGTGCGTCCCGTGCGCGCGAGGAATACGTAGAGCACCGGCAGCACGCCCGAGATCTGGGCGCGGCGCAATTTCTGGTCCATGTGTGACGTGATGAAGAAGCTGCGGCTCAGAATGTCGCTGAGCGAGGCGCGCATCTGGTCCAGCACGTTCGGCAGCGACCCGCGCTTCAGCGCCAGGAGGTCGGGTTGTCGGCCGACGGGCTCGAGCCCGCTCATGACGTAGGTCGAGGCCGTGGGAAAGAAGGTTTCGGCGTAGAGAAAATCGGGGCCGCTGAACATGTAGTAGAGGGTCGGTTTGGCGGCCCCGATGTGCTTGGCACCCCAGGCGCGCGCTTTGCCGATCTGTTTTTGCTCGAGGGCTGCCCACTCGCTGTCGAAGTTGCGGGCGTATTGCTGCCACACGGGTTCTTTCGACAACGCCTCGAGCGGAGAACCCGCTGACGGGGGAAGGCCTGCAAGGAAGCGCGCGGTATCGTTGGCGCTCGCAAGTCCAGGTCGTGGATTGGCGACGCCCGAGGAGGGCTGAGCCGCCATCAAGAGGCCGAAGAGGGCGATAAAGGCGAACACGGTCGGCATGGTCGGTCCTCGGTCAGGGCGCGCCTTGGGGCGCAGGTCTACCTTGCACGGCTCGTGAACACAGAGGGATATTCGAGGTTAATACGAGGTTAACGAGTGGGTCGTGGGCTCCGTCCCGCTCAGCGCCGGGCGTAGCCGTCGAGGCGGCCCAGAATGTCGGCGACGGGATAGTCGGACCACGCCTGCGTGACGAAGTCGCGATGCATGGAGCCACTGCCGGACGGCACGAAAACGAGATTTCCCGAACCCGACACGAAGTCCGACGACGTCTGATAGGGGATGCCGCGTTGCGTCAGCTTGCGTTGCAGCTCCGCGTTGCCGCGTTGCGTTGAACTCGTATAGGCGCTGACGAAGAGCCTGGAGGGATCGCGCGCGATCCAGGATTCGAATTTATCGATCTCGCCATAAAGGGCGTCGAGCAGCACGACGCCCCGCAGCCGTTTGCCGATGCCGCCATGATGGGCGCTCCAGGCCGCCGCCGAGTAGCCTCCGCTGTAGGCAACGATCACCACCGGCATGCTGGCGAACGAGCGCGCGGTGCGGCGATCGCCGTGCACGCGCGCGAGAGTGCTTGCGGCCTCCCCGAGAAAGCGGGCGAAACCGCCCGGCTGCCAGAGCTTGCCGACGCTCGAGTCGGCGGCATTGACCGCGAGTTGGGGCGCGACGAGAACCGCATTCATGCCGGTGAGTTGAGCTGGAACCTGCTGGCGCAAGAACACATCGTCGCTGAGGTTTGCGCCATGGCCATGAAAGAAGACGACGATGAGGCCAGGGCGGCGCACATCGAAGCCCGTGGGGACGTGCAGCAGCACGCGCTTGTCGCCGAACGTTTCGCTTTCCCAGAGGGTCTGGCCGCGCGCGCCCCGACGAAACCGCCGACCATCCGGGGCCGTCTCGAGGAAGGGCTTGTCCGACTTCGGGACGGGACCATTGTAGGGAAAGGGCGCGGTGTCGAAATCTGCGAGCACGGATTTTCCGGTCGCGACGGGGGCGGAGCGCGAGTGCACCTGGTGGGGGATCGGAATTTGGTCGAGCGCGATACCGCGCGACGCGGATGCCACTTCGGCCGAGAGGGCGGCGGCTGGCGCGCATAGGGCAACCAGCAGACCAGCGCCCAGGCCTTTCAGGGCGCGACCGAGTTGACCCAACTCCCCCATTCCGTTCTCGGCTCCTCACGACTGCAAAACACAAAAAGACGCCCCAGACATGATCCGGTGCGAGGCGGCATGGCCGGGTTAGTCGTCAATTCTGGCAGCAACATGGTTACCCGACAGTTAGCCTGTGGCCGAGCGAGCCCGACCGACTGAAATTCGCCATTGTCGTCGTCATAGAGGTTCCGTTCACCAATTTACGCTTTCCTCAGCATGAACGGTTGGCTTCGTGGAAAGTTGTCGCGTCGAGCCCCTAGTCGTCTCCGAAAGCCGCCCATGAGCACATCGCGCCCCGACAACGCCGCCGGAACACCAGAGCCCTCTGGCCGGGGATCGGTCACCTTCACGACCGCCACGGCGATCGCGATTGCCGACATGATCGGCATCGGGGTGTTCACGAGCCTCGGATTCCAGGTCAAAGACATCCCGTCGGGGTTCGCGCTCCTCATGTTGTGGACGATCGGTGGCGTGGTCGCGGTCTGCGGCGCGCTGTCCTATGCCGAACTGGCGACGGCGTTGCCGCGTTCGGGCGGGGAATACAATTTCCTGTCGCGGATTTATCACCGCGCCGTCGGCTTCCTCGCGGGATGGATCTCGGGAACGATTGGGTTTGCCGCGCCTGTCGCGGTCGCGGCCATGGCGTTCGGGCAGTACTTCATCGGCGTCGCGCCCTCTGGTCCACCGGTCTGGCTGCTGGCGATCGCCATCATCTGGATCGTCTCGGCCTTCCATCTGGCCGGTGTTCGCCAGGGCAGCGCTTTCCAGAACATCTCGACGCTCCTCAAGATCGCGCTGATCGTGGGCTTCATCATCGCCGGGTTCGTCCTGGGCGAGCGGTCGACGCTGTCGTTCGCGCCAGCCCCGCAGGACCTCGGGTTGATCCTGAGCGCGCCCTTCGCAATCAGTCTCGTGTACGTCATGTATTCCTACTCGGGCTGGAATGCGGCCACCTATATCGCCGGTGAAGTGCGCGACCCGCAAAAGACGCTGCCGCTCTCGCTACTGGTGGCCGTTCTGGTGGTGATGGGCCTCTACGTCGCCTTGAACGCGGTTTTTCTTTACACGACGCCGACCAGCGCGCTCGCCGGCCAGGTCGATGTCGGAATGATTGCTGGTCGCCATATTTTCGGCGAAAACGGCGGCCGCATCGTCGGTGGATTGATCTGTCTGGGCCTCGTCTCCGCCATCAGTTCGATGATGTGGATCGGCCCACGCGTGACGATGGTCATGGGCGAGGACATGCCGCTGTTTCGCGCTTTCGCCAAACGCACGCCGTCGGGCACGCCCAACCGGGCGATCCTGTTGCAGGCCGTGGTGGCGACAGGGCTGGTGCTGACCGGAAGTTTCGAGTCCGTCGTTCAGTTCATCCAGTTCAGTTTGATGTTTTGTTCGCTGCTGGCGGTGACGGGCGTCATCGTTCTGCGCTGGACGCAGCCCGACTTGCCACGCCCCTACCGCATTTGGGCGTATCCATTGCCACCGCTGATCTTCATGGCGGTGACGATCTTCATGATGGTGCATCAGCTCAGAGGCAAACCCGTCGAGTCGCTCGGCGGCTTGGCGCTGATGCTGACGGGACTGGGTGTTTGGGCCTATTCGGAGCGTTTCGGCGCGTCTACAGCCAAGGTCGGGGAGTGACGGATGATCGCGTTTGGTCGAGCAGCGTTAGGCGTATCGAAAATGGACAGGACGTTGGCTGGCATCGCGGCGGTGGCTTGCGCCGCGCTCGTGGCGATCGCGCCCATTGCGGCGTCGGCGTCGGAGACGACGGGGGCCACACCCAACGATACCGCGCGGCTTCTGGCTGGCCTGCCGCCGACGCCAGGCTCCGACCTGCAGCGGTTCGTGCGCACGGCTTCCTTCCAGAACCACGCACGCGAGTTTTCCCAAGCCTGGGAACGCCTCGAGAGCAAACAGCTCGCCAAGATCCGCACCTGGGTCGCCGAGCAGATGCCGCCCGCCAAGCCGACGCTGTTTTACTTCTTCAGTGGCCCGGATTTCCTCTACGCCAATGCGTTTTACCCCAACGCCACCACGTATGTGATGAGCGGGCTCGAACCCGTCGGGGCGATCCCGCGGGTGTCGGACGTCAACATCACAGGGCTCGGCCAGCTTCGGGGCTCGCTCAATACGGTGATGAACACGAGCTTCTTCCGCACGATCGAAATGCGCGAGCGCTTCGGCAGCGGCGCGTTCACGGGAACGCTGCCGATCCTCTATATCTTCCTTGCGCGTTCGGGAAAAACTGTCGAAGAGACGACGCTTGTTAGCCTGAACGATGCGGGTGTCGAGGCGCCAGCCGGTTCACCGGGGGCGCGCGCCTCGATCAACGGCGCCAAGATCGTGTTCAGCGGCGACGACGGGGTGCGCCGCACGCTCTTTTACTTCCAGACGGATGTTTCGAACTCGGGGGCGAGCGTCAATCAACTCCTCGCTTTCGCCAAGGGCCTGGGCCAAGGCGACGCCTTGATCAAGAGCGCCTCATACCTGCTCCATTCGGACAATTTCTCGAAAGTGCGCGAGTTCCTGCTGACAAAGACGCAGACGCTGTTGCAGGACGACTCCGGCATTCCGGTGCGTCAGTTCTCGGCAGGGGATTGGAAGCTCGAGGCGCGCGGTCGCTATACGGGGCCGATCAACCTCTTCGCCGGCCACTATCAAGCTCGTCTTGCCGATCTGCATCGCGTGCAGAAGCCGGGACAATTGCCGTTCGGCGTCGGCTACCGCATCCGCGCCGCCGAATCGAGCTTGCTGCTGGCGACGCACAAGGCGCACTGACGGCGGGTCAGTGGCTGGCTCAGGCTCAGGCCACGCGCCGCGAGCCGCCTTTCAGTTCCTCGCCGATCCGGGGGAATTGCAGGACGAGCAGATCGAGGCCGTCGTCGCCAGCATGCGCGGTGTAGGCCGGCTCGTCCGGCGTCAGGTAGACCGTGGACCAGCGGTCGAGCACGGGGCTGGCGTCCCCCAGCGTGCCCCCGGCGACGATCAGGTATTGGCCACCGCTCGCGACAGGTGAGGGCAGTATCGCGCTGGCGTCGGGCCCCAAGCGCCACATCCAAGCCCCCATGCCGTCGGCTTCCTGGGGAATGACAATGTCGACGACGGTGGTCGTTCGCGCCCGCCGCTCGGCATCCTCGGCCACGCCGATATTGCTCTTGAGGCGCGTGCGCTGGTTGCCCTTGCGCAGCAGCTCATTGGCGGCGGGGACATATTTCGCGCCGGGGTCCCAGCGCTGGCGCAAGGTGAAATACTTGACGCCTTTGTCGCCCGCCACGATCGGCCCATAGGGGGTGTGGCCGTTGGCGTATTGCACGGTCAGCGGGGGCGCCGCCGCCGCGCCGAGCCGACCGTTGCCGTCGACGAACACCTGGAACTGATTGGGCTCGTGGAAGTGCGCGGGCGTCACCGCATGGGGCGGCTGATGCACGAGGAACCCTTGGGGAAGCCCGTTGTCGTTGCTCTCGTTGCCGGCAACGTAGTGGCCGCGCTCGGGCGCTGCGCCGACGTACTCCGCAATCGTGTATTCGCGCCCGTTGACCTGGATCTGTCGACTGCGCGCCGCAGCCTCTGCAGCCGACGTGATGAGCAGCATTGGGGCAGTCTCCCAGTGGGTGACGAAGCAGGCGCGGAGGGTGGCAGATTTCGGGGGTGGTGGGAAGGTGTGGCGGTAGGGCGCGAAAGCGTGAGCGTAGTGCGCCGTCGCGGGCACGACCTCGCCAATGGAAATCGTGGCCCGGCGCAATACGCCAAGAGGCTATTGCGCCCTACGAGGCAGGCCAAGCTCCCTTGGCGCCAAGCTGCGGGATGCTTTATGTTTGGGTGCCGGTGGCCGCATGCGCCTTCCGTGGCCCATGTGATGTTGTCTGCAATGGATGGAGTCGGTTTGAAACGGGCG
>JANOKV010000561.1:0-12585 GCA_031419415.1 Hyphomicrobiales bacterium
CGGATAACGGCTGTTCTTGCGCTCGTAGGTCGTTCGGTTATCGTTTGTCCACATCCCTGACCGCTCGCGAATCACGCGCACGGTCACACAGAATCACAACTGATTCTCGGGACTCAAGAACTTTCGGGACGGGCTCTAAGAAAAAGGAACGCTTAATTTTTGCCCGAAATGGCACGCCACGCGGGGCGTTTGGGCACTGGCCGTGACTGACGCGGGCCATCCGGCGCGGGGCATGGTTTTCAATCAGGCGGGGTTTACTGCTGGCGCTGTCGCAAGCGGCGTCGGAGCGAGCGACGTTTGGTAAAGGATGACCATGCGAATGACCATTGGCGCAATGAACATCGGCACCATCGCCAGGCCGACATAAGCGGCCAAATCGGATCCCAGCGCGTCTCCGACCAGAGCATATCCCAAACCGACGTTGCGAAACCCACTGAGAATTCCAGTCGTCAATGCGATCTCCAATCCATAGCGATACATGACGACCGCCGTGAGGATGAACATCCCGATATTGAGAACGGTTGCCAGTGACAGCAACAATCCGGCCTTGGTCGGGTTTTCGGACAGGAGATCACCGACCGAATGCATCATACCCAGCCCAAAGACCACGAGGGCCAGGATAGAGCCCCAGCGCGCGGCGCCCTCGATATTGGACGAGAGTTTCGCCGGAATGCGGTGGATGATCTTGCCATAAATAGCGAAGAGGATGATCGGAAGGGCCAGAAATATCCCGACCCGCCAGGCATATTCGATCATATCGAGCGAAACATTCATGCCTTGGAAGATGCTGAGGAAAACATAGAGCGACGCTGGCATGACGAGGGTGGAAACGACCATGCATTGAACAGCATGACGACGATCGAGGCCAAGCAGTTCGGCAAGCATCGGCGATGCGAACAGTGAGCCCGCGCAGGCCGATACTGTCATGAGTTGGATGATAGGATCGGAGAAGTTCGCCAGCACGCCGAAGGAGACCACTAGGCACGGCAGAAACACCTGTTGCCAGAGGACCAACCGCCATACGGATTTATCTGCAACGACGAGGTTGGACAGAGACAGTTGCGCGAACGGCACGAGGGACAGGACGACGACCAGAAAAAGCGCGTACATGGCAAAAGGCTGCAGAGCGAGCGTCACCGACGGGACCGTCAACCCGGAGAGGATGGCGACCGCCAAAAGCGCCAGCGCAAACGTCCGTTGCTCGAAAATTCCGGACCCGAACGTCATGTGGCGTTCCTTGCGATCGATTGGCGGCACAGCGAATACCCGTGTTAGCGCATCCTGGTTTAGAATTTCTTCCGAAATTTGTTGCATACGGAGAGTTCGCATCAACTTCGGATAAATCATGGACCCGCTCAACGTTTCGTTTCTGCTCCCCAGCTCACCCTCGGGGGAGGCATTATCGACCGGATCGACGCCGGCCCATGAATTGACGGCCATCCTCTCGGGCGCCGACGTCGGGTTGGCGATGTTCGACAGCGACCTAAAAATTCTCGCCTGCAATCGGCTCTACAACGAACTTTGCGGATACCGCGACGATGAGACGACGGCAGGCGCCACTCTGCCCGACCTCTTGCGGCTTTCGCTGGTTCGCAACGGCACCCCGGAAGACCGGATCAAAGATCAGATCACGACAGCCCTGGGACATCTGAAACCAGGATCGTCCTATTCGTTTCGCTATACGTCGCCCAGCGCGCGCACCGTCGAAGTTCGGCGGCGGTGCTTGGCGAGCGGCACCATGGTCGAAACCGTTCGGGAATTGATGCCGGCATCGACCGGGATCGACCTCGGCGTGCAGATGGAGCAAATTGCCGAAGCGGCCCGCGTGCGCATGATGCATGCGCTCGAAGCCATGGCTGAGGGGTTCGCCATTTACGACCCTCAGGATCGACTGGTCGTCTTCAACCGCAAGTACATAGATTTGAATCCCGTGATTGCCGACCACATCATGTGGGGAGCGCGTTATGAGGATTTGATGAAATTGGCGGTCGCCAGAGGTGGTATAATCCTCAACGGCATGACGGCAGGCGATTACGTCGAGCACCGCATGCACAATCACCGCAGCTCGGGTCGAGCCTACGAAATCGAGAATGCCGACGGGCGCTGGATTTCAGCCAGCGAAAAGCGCACATCCGATGGGAGCATCGTCTGCATCCGAACCGATATCACCGACATGAAACGGCGCGAATTGCAGCTCTTGCGAATTTCGCAACAATTGCACACCAAAAACGGCCAATTCGACGTCGCGCTGGGCAACATGATCCAGGGCCTCTGTCTTTTCGACGCTGACCAAAGCTTGATCGTTTGCAATCGGCGCTACCTGGAAATGTACGGCTTTTCTGCCGATGTGGTGAAGCCGGGCGCGACCTTGGCCGAGATCATGCGCTACTCGGCAAGCTTGGGTAACTATACCGATGAAGAAGCTGACCGTGCGATCGAGGAACGTCGCGACCGGATCAAGCTGAGCCGTCGCGTGACTATCAAGCAGCGCCTCAGGGACGGACGCGTCATCGCGGTCATGAGCGAACCGACACCGGATGGCGGCTCTATCGCGACCTATCAGGATATTTCTGACGCCGAGCACCATGCCCAGCGGATGCAGGAGTACACCGAAAAGCTCGAGCGCTCCAATCGTGAATTGCAGGAATTCGCCTACGTCGCCTCCCATGATCTCCAGGAGCCGCTGCGCAAGATCACCGCCTTCGGTGATCGCCTCCAGTCCCGCTACGCGGAGACCTTGCCGCCCGAGGGCCAACTTTTCATCGATCGCATGCAGAGTGCGGCCCGCCGCATGAGCCGCCTGATCGGCGACTTGCTGTCTTATTCCCGCGTCACGTCGAACCCCCACCCATTTCGACGCGTGGACTTGGCGATCATTCTAGCGGACGTCCAGGCGGATATGCAGATCGCCATCGAGGAAAGCGGCGTGCGCTTCGATGTCGGTCCGTTACCCACGATCGACGCAGACGCCACCCAAATTGGCCAGCTTCTCCAGAATGTCTTCGCCAACGCCATCAAGTTTCGCAAAGCCGATGCGACACCCGTCATCACGGTCAGGTCCACGCAGCACACCGTCTCTTCCGACAACGAAGAAACGACAGCATTCGTGACGCTCACGATCAGCGACAACGGCATTGGTTTCGATAACGCTTACAAACAACAGATATTCAAGATATTCCAAAGACTGCACGGCCGAATGGAATACGAAGGCACAGGCATTGGCCTGGCCACCTGCCGCAAGATTGTCGAGCGGCACCATGGCACGATCGATGCGTGCGGCGTGCTGGGAGAGGGCGCCACGATGACGATCACGCTCCCGGTTTTGCAGACCTTCAGCGCCTGAACCATCGTGCGCTGACCCACGCCGACATTCTCGGACTTTCGGAAGTGTTGGCGCACAAGCTACACGGCGTGGACCAATCCGACCGGGCTGATGTCTGACATTCTGGACCGGGCTGATCCCTGACACTTTTGGTTGCTTGGTCCGCTGTCATCGGCTGTTTCCGGTGCTTTGTGGAGCCCCGCATGCGGCGGAAGGTCTGCTCGTGAACCCCCACTGGGCCGCTTCACTCTGGCTGATCTCGCCCCGCTCATGGCGCTCCAGCAATCCCGGAAATCGCATCCGGCGCAGGCCCTCGTGTCGTTCTGCCCGGTTCATCGCGCCCCCACTGTTCAGGGCAAACTAGAACCGGACAAATCACGAGCTACAAACACCGGACAGATTGCGAGCTAACACCACTCCATCGCAGCCCCCTCGAATCAATGAGGCCAGTGTGGCATGTTGATGGGAGGGTTGTTCAGAGGTTCCCTAACGGGACCGACACCGGTCCGGGTGTGCGAGGCGACGCCATGGCGGGCTCGCGCCGTGGTGCGCTGGTCGGACATCATGCGGGGTGCTCGCGGGGGGCCATTTTTGCTCCCTCCATGACATCGGCCCGTGTCCCGACGTGCGCCGTATGGCTGCCCGGTACAATATCGAGCAGCAGTCCGATATCGCGCGCAGCTGCGGCTATTTCCGCCGTCTCGATGCCCGTTTCGACACCGCACTCGTTCAACATATGGACGATGTCTTCGGTTGCCAGGTTTCCGACCGAGGCTATGGTTTTGGGCATGGCGATCCCCCCACCGATCCCACAGATCGCGCCCTCGATGAAGGTCGCGCCCGCGTCGAGGGCGGCCAGCACGTTGGCCGTGCCGGTACCAGCGAGGTTGTGGACATGAAAACCCACCTCGATATCGGGAAACCGGCTCAGGACGCGATCGAACAGGTCGCCCACCTGCCGGGCGTCTTCCATGCCGAGGCTGCCTGCGAGGTAATACCGGCGAATGCCGGCATTGCGAAATTCAGCCAAAATCGAAAGCACGCGCTCCCACGGGATGCGGCCTTCGTAGGGGCACCACATCGACATGCCCAAGGCCATGACGAAAGGCACGCCCGCCTTTTCGACGACACGAAACGTCGCGATCCCCTCCGCCACGCCCTCCGCCAGCGTCATATTCTGATTTTTCTTGTTGTACGCTGCGCTGAGCGTGATGAGCCCCAGCAGCTCGTCGAGCTTGCAGGGGATGGCGCGCTGTGCGCCGCGGGCGTTGGGCACGAGCCCTCGATAGACGACGCCCGGCCGCCGCGTGATGCGGTGGCACACCTCCTCGGCGTCCTTCAGCGTCGGAATGACCCGAGGATGGGCGAAGTTCGTCACTTCGATCACCGGTAGGCCCGTCGCAGAGAGCCGATCGATCATAGCAATTTTGGTTGCCGTTTCGATCCACCGGGGAAACGATTGCAGCCCATCACGCGGAGCCACGTCGACGATGGTGATACGAGAGGGAAGTTTGAGCGGCATGGGGGTCCTCGGCTGAGCGGCGAACGCAATGGCCAATGCTATCTCATCGGCGCGGTCGCGACACCTCTAGGTCATCGCATTCGCCAAACAAAATAGGGGTCATCATTGGCCACCAACTCCGATCCGCAAGCCCAGCGCATACGCCAAGACCGCTAGCATTCTGTTTCATTCATTCAGTCGATCTGGTCGCCCCCAAGGTGTCCGAGCGGGCTGACGCCTGACAGATCGAGACAGCGGTGGCCGGCGCGCAGCATGACGGAATTGAGGGCTTGCACGGCTCGTGGCAAATCGAGGTTCTGGACGCCCTCGAATGGCAACGCGCCGTGCGATGCGGGTCATGCGTTTTCATCGTCGTCGTCGGCAATCGGTTTTTTCGTCCGCGCGCCGATGAAGCGCCTAGTACGTTCCGGCAGCCTTCTGCGCAGCGGGTGCAGGCTTTGCGCCTGTCAGCATGCCGCGCATGCCTTCGCCGTTGATGCGCCACCATTCGTGCAGGATCCGGACGTCCCATCCGATGCAGTAGTGCTTCACACCCATTTCGAGGTAGGGCGCTGCCTGTTTGATATCGGCGAGTTCCACGCGCGGATGCAGTCCCATCTTCAACGCCATTTCGATCGTCTTGCGTTCCGCCTTCACGACGTCGGGGTGGTTTCGCTGACCGGTGAGACCCAGGCTCATGGAGTAATCCGAGCTTCCGAACTGCACCATATCGATGCCTTTGACCGACAGGATCGCTTCGAGATCTTCGACGCATTCGCGCTTCTCGACCATGATGGCGATCACCACGTCGTTGAGCGCTTCGACATAGGCCGGCGAGCCGCCTTCACGGACCGTGCCGACGTCGCGTCGCATGCCGACGCCCAGGCGTCCGCCGGTCCCTGGTGTTTCTGCGCGAACGGCTGCGACACATTCTTTCGCGTCTGCGACCGTGCGCAAATCGGCGAACAGGATGCTCTGGAAGCCCGAACCGATTGCCCGCATGGCCTGATGGGTCCACTGCGTCTGCTCGATCTTGATCATGCCTCCGAGGTCTTTGAGCTCGAGCGCGCGGCCGAGGTTGTCCAAGTCGTGCATGGTGAAAGGCGAATACTCGGCGGTGAATTCGACGTAGTCGTAGTTGCCAGCTTGGCCGACCAGCTCCACGAGTGTGGGCCAGGTGGACAGCAGATGCGTGGCGACCGATGGCTCATTCGCATCGAGCAGGGCGCGTAGGCGATTGTGGCGCATGATAACATTTCCCCATTGCGTGACCGACAAGCGTCACGAAGACACAAAGATCGTCCAATTATTGGCCATGCGCAATGACGATGGCGAACGCGGCAAGTCGCCCTCGATGAGCGCCGGGAGAGGAACCTGACAGGCGGGGCATGAGATCGTCCGGCCGCCCCCCACCGACTAGACCTTCGCGTTGCGCCCGCCATCGATGCAGCCCCCTTGGCAGACGGCGGTTTCGCATGTTCGATACCGGACCGCCGAGAGGACGCCAGATTGCACGCTGGTGGCCTCCATATGGGCCCGACTTTGGCCCTCGGATCGTCGACCGTCGGCGCGGTCCTTAACCTTTCAGTAAGGCGATGAAGAAGGTTTCTGGTTCACGGCCAGAGATGGTTTTGCGAAAAAATCGAGAATTTATCTCAGCGAAGTGCCGACAGTATTGGAAAAAAGACCGCCAACACGGGCCGACCAGAAGTTCCCGGACGGGAGTGTCGTGGCCCTCTTTGGGGATTGGTAATACCTCGGGAATACAGTCATCCACTAAAGTAGCCGGCAATCGCGAATGCTTCCTTGTCCAGATCATCAGTTGCAACGCGCCTCGATCGCATTCACCTGGGCAATCGATCCGGGTATCAGCAGTTGGGAGATGGACGGCTGGTCAAGCGCGACTGATCGGACGCTCGAGCCAGCACGGGCAATCGGGAACCGCACATTATGACGACGCTTTCAGAAGACCCGACGCCTGCTCGAAGCAAGACGCCCGTCGTAGTCGGCGCGCTGGTCATAGCCGCCATCTCGACGCTATACGCAACGTCGGTTTTCGGGTTGTTCGGCGCGGCACCAGTTCCCGTATCCGTCAAGCAGCTCCAGTATTCGTCACCTACGAAAACTGCCGCCACCACTTCCGCCGATGTGGTCGCAGTATCGGCCAAAACGGTGCCCGGCGCAGCAACGGTCGATGCGCACGGGGCCAAAGTGCTTTTCGATCGCGGCGCTGCTTTCATCGACACCCGCATCGATGCCGATTGGGACGCTGGCCGCATCCCCGGCGCGGTGCAACTCGAGTTGAAGGCGAACTTTACAGAGGGCGCGCTTCGCAAGCTGTTCAGACCCGACGCCGAAATCGTCATCTATTGTAATGGCGAGACATGCCTGCGTTCAGCCGAAGCCGCCGTGAAAGCGACCGGCTGGGGCTTCACCAAAGTCTATTACTTTCGGGATGGTTATCCATCGTGGAAGACCGCTTCATACCCGGTCGAATAAGACCGTATCCTTGAAGGACGTGCCCTTATGACGTTGAGAACCCGCATCGTACTTGGAGGGTTCTCGGCAATTTTGGCCGTTGGTCTGGGCTTTCTCTGGGTTGGCCAAAAAGCGCAATCGCAGCTCGATCAGAGGCTGAGCCACGCACTGATTCGGGAGAAGGTCACGCTCTGGACGAAGATCATGTCCGCCCAGCGCGCCCAAATGGAAACGGGCATTTTTGGTCTGACGCGGAATATCGAGTTCCTGGCCGCACTTTCAAGTGGCAATGCTGCCCAAACAGGCAACGCCGCACGGCCGACCTACAACAGGTTGAAAGCCCTCAGGTCGATCGACACGTTGACCGTGGTCGATGCGAATGGAAAAGTCGTTTTCTCGGATGACGGGAAATTCGCAACTCCCCGCCTCGTGCAGGACGTGCTGCGCGACAAGAAGATTGCCTCGGGTCTCGTCACCGACGATGCCGGGCGGGTGCACATGGCCCTCGCATTTCCTGTCTATTCGGAGCGACGATTAGTGGGTGTCGCCATATTCGGTCGGGCGCCAGCCGATGCTCTCGCTGAATTGAAAGCCACGCTCAAGTCCGATGCAGGCATTAGGTCCTTGATCAAAGGTGCGCCCATCGAGGCCACGACCGACTTCTCGAAGGTCGCTGCATCTCGTCCGGTCGGGCAGGGAGGGGAGCGCTACGACATCGAGAAGATCGACGACCGATACCTCGAGGTCATTGTTGCGCCCTTGCCAAATGCCAATGGTGAAACGATTGCCGAACTCCTGACGGCAAGCGATGTGACCACGAGCCACCAGGCGCTACAGAAGACCCAGCTCACGTTCTACGCCGTCCTCGGAGCCATCCTGGTTCTGGTTGTCGTCGCGATGAATCTCTATCTGCGACGCGTCTTCGCTCCTCTGAGCTCCACGATCGAGGTGGTGCAATCCCTGGCCCGAGGCGACGACAGCGTCGTGGTGGAAGGCGTCGATCGCGGCGACGAGGTGGGAGACTTTGCCCGTGCGGTTCAGGTGTTCAAGGACAACACGATCGAGAGGCGCCAGCTCGAACTCGAGGCGCGCTTGAGGCAGGCCGAAGAGCACGCCAACGAGCAGGTGGCGCGCGAAATCGAGGTGGTCTTCCAATCCGAGCTTTCTGCGTTCGTTGCGGCGGCGAGTGCAGGCGATTTTTCGCGACGGATGAAGGTCGGCGGCGGCTTCGAGCTAACCGCTAAACTCGCTGCGGACCTCAATCGATGGGCTGAAAGTATCAGGGCCGCCTTCGCGCAGGCCAACGACGTCATGGCGTCCTTGGCGAACGGAGACCTCTCGCGACGGATGGAGGGCCAATTCGCAGGCGATCTCCTCCGGCTTCAGAGCAACGTCAATCAGATGGTCGACTCACTGGGATTGACGACAACCCGCATTACGCAGGCGACGGCTGCGGTCCACGACGCTACGCTCGAGATCGGTTCAGGCGTTTCCGACTTGGCTGAGCGCACGGAGCAGCAGGCTTCGGCATTGGAAGAAACCGCAGCCTCGATGGAGCAGATGTCGGCAACCGTTCGCCAAAACGCCAGCAATGCGATGGAAGCCGATCGGGCGGCGACCGCGACCCGTTCACTCGCGACCAGCGGTGGCGAGATCGCCGTGGAGGCCGTTGCGGCGATGGCCAAAATAGAAGAGTCGTCTCGCCAGATCACCGAGATTGTCGGCCTCATCGAAGAGATCGCCTTCCAGACGAACATTCTGGCGCTCAATGCCGCCGTGGAAGCCGCGCGCGCCGGCGATGCGGGCCGTGGTTTCGCTGTCGTGGCCAACGAGGTTCGGGCCCTCTCGCAACGCTCGAGCCAGGCGCTGAAGGAAATCAAGACGCAAATCATCACGTCCGATGCGAGTGTGAAAGTCGGTGTCAGCCTCGTCAAACAGGCCGGAACGGCGCTCAGTGAGATTGCCCTATCGGTAAAGAGGGTCGCCGGGCTCGTTGCGGAGATCGCGGCCGCCAGCCACGAACAGTCGTCGGGCATCGACCAGGTGAGCCGAGCGATCCATACGATGGACGAGGTCACCCAGAGGAACGCGACGCTCGTGGAAGAGACCAATGCGGCCCTGGAATCCGCGCAGGTTCAAGTCGGTGACCTGCGCGAGGCCGTCGGATATTTCACATTGCTCCGAGGTGTGGCGCCGTCTCGCGACGAAGGTGCGGCCCGTGGATCACCCAGCCAAGCGACGGCGACAACCTGGCAAACTCCCCCAGCGGAATCGGCAGCCTCGGTCGCCCAACGCAATAGCGCTTCGATCTCCTCGATCGATGATTTTCGCGCCTGGAGCAAGGATACCAAAGCCTCGTTCGGGAGCTGAACGTCGGGCTGCGAGCGGCAAGAATTCCAGGATCATGGCAAGCCCATCGAGCAGCGGCGGCGAAGCCGCGCGCGCCCCAATCTCATCCCCTCCCCGACCTTCCCTCCGCCACGTGCTTTGACCCATCGCACATCTGCGATAAGACTCCAGGGGGCGGCCCCCTGCGATGATGATGGGCCGCTGCATTCCTTGATCCTGATGATGGAGCGTCACGTCGATGGCAGAAGAGATGAATGGGGCCGAGAGCTTGGTCCGCACCCTGATCGCTGGCGACGTGACCGTCTGCTTCACCAATCCTGGAACTTCGGAGATGCATTTCGTGGCCGCCCTGGACAAGGTGCCCGGCATGCGCTGTGTGCTGGGCTTGTTCGAAGGCGTGGTGACAGGTGCGGCGGATGGCTATTACCGGATGCTGGATAAGCCGGCTTCGACACTGCTGCACCTGGGACCGGGTCTGGCCAACGGTCTGGCCAATTTGCACAACGCCAAGAAGGCCAACTCGGGCATCGTCAACATCGTCGGCGAGCACGCCACCTATCATATTGCGCACGATGCGCCGCTCACCTCCGACATCGAGGGCGTGGCCGCACCCATGTCGCATTGGGTCAAAACATCGCCCAATTCCGCCGGGATTGCCGCTGATGGCGCCTTGGCGATCGAAGCGGCCAATCAGACGCCTGGCCAGATCGCGACGCTGATCCTGCCGGCCGATACAGCGTGGGGCCCTGCCACCGGAATCGCGGAAACCAAAGCGCCAACCCCGCCCGCCAAAGTGTCGGATAAGGCGGTCATGGCGGCGGCCGACATGCTACGCAGCGGTGATAAGGCGACCCTCCTCATGGGTGGCGCGTCGCTGCGGCAGCGCAGCCTCGAGTTGGCCGGTCGCATAGCCGCGAAAACGGGCTGCGGAATTCTGACCGAAGGCGCGAACACGCGGCTCGAGCGGGGCGCTGGCCGCGTGCAGGTCGATCGCATTCCTTATGTCGTCGATCAGGCATTGGCCGTGATGCGCGCGGCAGGCAATCTCGTGCTCGTCGGCGCGCGCGAGCCGGTGGCCTTCTTCGCTTATCCCGACAAACCGAGCCTGTTGATGGCGCCCGGTGCGAAATCGATCAAGCTGGCCGGTCTCGAGGACGATATGGAGGCCGCACTCGCCGCCTTGGCCGAAGAGCTCGGCGCGACCAACACCCCGCCAGCCCGGGTTGCCGCGTCGCGTCGACCGAAACTGCCGACCGGGGTTATCACGCCGGCCGCTATCGCGTCGATATTGGGCGCCAAACTGCCGGAGAATGCGATCGTGGTCGACGAAAGCGTCACCACGGGCCGCGAATTCTTTCCCGAGACGGCCGGTGCACCACCGCACGACTGGATCAACAACCGAGGCGGTTCGATCGGGTACGCCATGCCGGTCGCAATTGGCGCCGCCGTAGCTTGTCCGGACCGAAAAGTTCTTGCCCTCATCGGCGATGGCAGCGCCATGTATACGGTTCAATCGTTGTGGACGATGGCGCGCGAAAAGCTCGATGTGACCGTGCTGATCTTCGCCAACGGCACCTACAATATCCTGCGCGGCGAACTGACCAACGTCGGCGTGCGCAACCCTGGTCCCCGCGCCATCGACATGCTGTCGATCGGACGCCCGGATCTGGATTGGGTGTCGATGGCGCGCGGCATGGGCGTGGAGGCTATTCGAGCCAAAACCAGCGAACAGTTGGCTCAGGCGATGGATGCGGGCCTGGAGTCGAGCGGCCCCTACCTCATCGAGGTGGCCTTGTAAGACACGGGAGCCATCAAACCTCAAACTCGTAGGGACGACATCCCAGGAGAATGATCCGCATGCCACTCGCCGTGCGCCAGGACGGCCGCCACATTGTCATCGTGACGATCGATAACCAGCCCAAGCGCAATGCGATGTCGCGCACGGATCTGGCGGACCTAGCTCATTTGTGGGACCGGCTCGATGCTCCGGATTCGACGTGTCGTGCGGTCATCGTCACGGGCGCCGGTGAAAAGGGGTTCTGCGCTGGCGCCGATATCGGCGGCGACCTGACGGTCAACGAAGAGTTGGCGCGCACGATCAATCGGGCATTGCTCAAGACGACGTCGTTCTCCCGGCCCATCATCGCCGCCGTGAATGGCGACTGCGCCGGCGGCGGGGTCGAATTGCTGCTCGCGACCGACATACGCGCGGCCGCCACGCACGCCCGCTTTGGTCTTCCAGAAGTGCGCTACGCGATCTATCCCTTCGGCGGCGCGACGGTGAAGCTGGTGCACCAAATCGGGTACGTCCACGCCATGGATCTCTTGCTGACTGGCCGCTTGGTCACCGCCGAGCATGCCGCCCGCATCGGACTCGTCGGCGAAATTGTTCCGGCGGACAAACTCATGGACTGGGCCATGGCGACGGCCCGCACGATCGCCGCCAACAGTCCGGCCGCCGTGCAAGCCGTCAAACAACAGATCAGCTCGAGCATCGCCGATTACGCCTTGTCCCGCGAGGTCCTCGACCAAGATCTGGGGGATCGCGTCCGTGCGAGCCCCGATTTTTTGGAAGGCGTGGCCGCTTTTCGGGAAAAGCGCACGGCAAAGTACGAGTAATCGAAGCATCGGCATCGGCCATGGCAGGGCACTATCGATGCTGCTATCGTGATTGAAATTCTGTGCAACGGGCGTCCTGTGTCGCAGACCCGTCATGCGCTATGTGCAAGAAGAAATTGGTCACGTTCGTACTCAGGGAGGCTCGCTACCCATGACAGTCAAGCCGTGGATCACTGCAACGCTGGTCAGCGTTGGATTGTCGATTATGCCCGCCGCCGCACAGACCGAAATTCATTGGTGGCATGCCCTGACAGGCGCAAACAATGATGTCGTCGTGAAATTGGCGACAGACTTCAATGCCACCCAGTCGGACGTC
>JANOKV010000562.1:0-2649 GCA_031419415.1 Hyphomicrobiales bacterium
TGCAGAATCCGGGCTTGCAGCCGCACCACCCACTGCATGGGATTGGAGCTGCCCTCGAAAGCGCGACCCCCATAGAGCGCGATGCCGGGGCGCACGAGATCGAAATGGTAATCGGGGCCGAGGAACGTGCCACCCGAATTGGCCAAGCTCGCAGGAGCAGGCGGCAGTTGCGCCCGCAGCGTCCGAAAGCGTGCGAGTTGCACGGCATTGGTCGGGCTGTCCGGCTCGTCCGCACACGCCAAATGGCTCATGACGAGCGCCAGTTCGAAGCGCTCGAAAAGCTCCCGCTCCGAGCCAGCCAATGCCTCGACCTCCGCGGCGGGGAGCCCCATCCTGTTGATGCCGGTGTCGACATGAACAGCGGCTCTCAACCGACGTCCCGTGGCGTCACAATAGGCGGCCCACTCTCGGATCTCGGCGAGACTTGCAAGGCAGGGTCGCAGATCGAATCCCGCGTAGTGCGGCGAAGCGCCCGGCAGCAAGCCATCGAGGATGTAGATGGCGGCGCCCGGATTGACGCCACGCACGATGCGCGCCTCTGTCAGCGTCGCCACAAAAAACGTTCTGCATCCTTCGGCCACGAGCGCCCGCGTGATCTGGTCGAGTCCCAGGCCGTAGGCGTTGGCCTTGATGACGCCAGCGCACTCAGCCGTTCCAGACACGCGATTGAGCGCGCCCCAATTGGCGCGGAGCGCGGCCAAATTGATCGTCAGCACGGCCCGGGCGTCGGCCGGGATGGAAGCTTGGTCACGAATCACCGTCGATCCTCCTCGCATCGAGGGATACCATACCCTGCCGCCCGTTCCGGCGCTGGCCTTTCATGTTCGATACCGGGGCGTCACTGGTAATGAGATCGCATCTCGACACGTCCCATTGAAACGTCTCAACTGGCCCTCATGACGGATCAAGTCGCCCAGCCCCTGCTCCTGCCGTTGCGACGCCTGATGGTCCTCGTCTCCGTGATCCTGGCGACAACGCTTTACGGCACTACACTGCTGATCGTGTCGACGATTTTGCCACGGATGCAGGGTTCGTTCTCGGCGACATCCGACGAGATCGCTTGGGCCATGACGTTCAACATCCTGGCGACCGCCATCGTCACGCCCATGACCGGCTGGCTCGCGGGTCGATTCGGCCGGCGCGGCACGATGGTCGGGTCGTTGACGGGGTTCACGATCGCGACGCTGATGTGTGGCTTGACCGAGTCCCTGGAAGGCCTCGTGTTCTGGCGCATTCTGCAAGGTGGCTTCGGCGCGCCGACGACCCCCCTCGGCCAATCCATTCTGATGGACACGTTTCCCCGCCACCAGCACACGATGGTCATGGGGCTTTACGGCTTCGGCGTCGTCATCGGCCCGGTGATCGGGCCGTGGCTCGGCGGCATCATGGCCGAGGTCTATACGTGGCGCTGGGCGTTTTATGTTTTGGTGCCCGTGGGCGCGATCGCGGTCATCACGCTGCGTTTTTCGCTTCCGGCCGAGGCTGAGCGGCCGAAGGTGCAACTCGATTGGATTGGATTTCTGGCTCTTTCGGTCGCGTTGGGGGCCACGCAACTCGTCCTGGCGCGGGGCCAGCGGCTCGACTGGTACGAGTCGTCGGAAATCATCATCGAGACCATCGTCGCCGCCATCGCGTTCTGGGTGTTCGTCGTGCATTGCATGACGACGGCGCGGCCATTTCTGAACCCGCATTTATTGCTCAATCGGAACTACGCGATCGGGCTGCTGCTTGTCACGATCTACGGCATGTTGAACTTCACACCGATGGTGTTGTTGCCGCCGCTGCTCACCGGCTCGGCCGGCTATACCGATTCGCTCGTCGGGATGGTCGTCGCCGGACGCGGCGTCGGCGGTTGCATCGGCTTCTTGATTGCGGGTTTCGCTGGTCGCCTCGACGCCCGCGTTTCGATGATAATCGGCTTCGGCATGCTGCTGACGGCAGGGGTGTGGCTGATGCAAATCGATCTCAACGTCGATGCCGTCACGCTGACGCTCAACGCGGGGCTACAGGGCTTGGCCATCGGACTGATTTGGGTGCCGCTGACAACGGTTACCTTCTCCACCATCGGTCGGCCTGAGATGGCCGAGGCGACAGCCGTCTATCATCTGCTGCGCAATCTCGGGTCGAGCTTTTTCATTTCGGTGAGCGTCACAGAGATCGTGCGCTCGACCAGCACCAATTACAGTCGCATGGTGGAACAGCTCAGCCCTTATAATAAGGTCTTGAGCGCGCCGTCGGTCCTGGGCAATTGGAACCCTGAGACGGTAGCAGGGCTCGGCAGCTTGTCGCGGGAGGTCGGGCGGCAGGCGACGATGCTCGCTTATCTCAACGCCTTCGGCCTGTTCACCGTGGCCTGCGCGCTGACGATCCCGCTGATTCTGCTGATGCGCGGACGGCCCGCTCCGCCATCGACGCCACCTTCGGCATCAGGGCGTTGATCGCGCGTGCGGCTGGGAGCACGCATCACTCCCGCCGCTCGGGTAGATATTGATCGCGGGCCAGATCCGAAAACCGCGTGAAGCTGCCTTCGAACGCCAGCGTGATCGTGCCGACCGGGCCGTGGCGCTGTTTGCCGATAATGACCTCGGCCTTGCCCGACACCTGCTGCATCTTCTCCATCCAGGCCGCGAATTCGGCCGTGCCCTCGTT
>JANOKV010000563.1:0-6906 GCA_031419415.1 Hyphomicrobiales bacterium
CATCAGTTTGTCTTCGTTGGGAACGATGTCGAGAATGTTTTTCCCGGGGCCGACTACCGCGCCAATGTTGCGGTATTGCAGGTTCAAGACGGTACCACCCTGTGGAGCCAAGACCTCTCTTCGACGCAATTTGATACGTGCTTCTGCCAGCCGCTCACGCGATTCGGCGAGCTTGGTTTGTACATCGCGCTGCTCTAGCGCGGCTTTTTCAATGCGTGAGCGATCGAGATTGAGAATTTCCAGTTCCGTGCTGGCCATCGACTCTCGAGCCTGTGCGATGCGATTGGCGAGTTCACCTTCGTCGCCCTTGAGTTTCGACGCATTGCGCTCCAACGCCAGCAATCGCGGTTTCCCCGACAGGCCGCGTGCGTGCAGTGTCCTCACGTCGTCCAGCTCTGTCTTGATGAATGCAGATTGCTCACGTCCCGACACGAGTTGGGCATCGAGCCCCTGCTCTTGAGCGCGAAATTGGGCGATGCGCTTCATCAAGACGTCGACCTGCCCGGTGTAGGCGACCAAACCGCTGTCGAAGATAGATTGCTGACCATCGAGGATCTCGGCGACATCGGCTCGACCTCGCCTTGTTTCCACCTGTTCGGGAAAGACGAGTTTGTTTTTGCCGTCGCGCTCGGCGGCGAGCCGCGCTTCTTGCGCGGTCAGAGACAGTACGCGCCCCTCCAGCAGATCGTGCAGCGACTTGGCCTCGAGGTCATCCAGCTGAACCAGGACCTGTCCCGCCTCCACACGATCTCCCTCGCGCACGAGCAATTCACCGATCGAACCACCATCGACGTGTTGTACCGCTTTGCGGCTCGTATCGACGACGATCGTGCCCGATGCTACGGCGGCGCTGGTCAACGGTGCGGTTGCGGCCCACGCTGCAAAGCCACCTAAACCGACCACCACAACGGCCAGCCCAACCCACTTTATGAGACCAACGGGAGGACGCGCGGGTGGATGCAGGAAGCTATCGACCGAGTTGTCAGTCCTCGAATTCGGGACGGGAAATCGGATCAAGTTCATGGTGCGGCCTGTTCACGCAGAGGGGCTGTATCGTCGGTCGAAGTGGCGTTGCGTTCCAGTCGTTCCAGTAGCGAGCCAGCAACGGCGGGAGTGGACGGAACCTGCGTGGTGAGTTTGGGTCTCCCCAAAGCCTCCAGCACGTCTTGCCGGGCTCCGAACCGTTCCACACGCCCATCGACGAGCAACAGGACTTTATCGACGGATGCGAGCGTGCTCGGTCGATGGCCAATTACGATGACGCTGGCCTGACGCGCCTTTATTTTCTTGATGGCGTGGCTGAGGGCAATTTCACCTTCGCCATCGAGATTGGCGTTGGGCTCGTCGAGGATCACGAGCTTGGGATTGCCATAAAGTGCGCGCGCCAAGCCGATGCGCTGGCGTTGACCTCCTGACAATCTCACGCCACCATCGCCCAGTTCCGCATCGTAACCATTGGCGAGTTGGAGTATCATTTTATGGCAATCCGCCAATCGCGCGGCGTCGACGACACGCTCCGGATCCACCTCGCCGAGGCGGGCGATGTTTTCCGACACGGTGCCCGCGAACAGTTCGACATCTTGCGGCAAGTAACCGATGTGCTGGCCGAGCGCGTGACGCGGCCATGCAAAAATGTCACCGCCGTCCAAACGAACGATACCGCCTGTCGGTTTATCCAACCCGACCAGCAACCGGGCGAGTGTCGACTTGCCGGCTGCTGAAGGTCCGACGATGCCGATGGCTTGCCCCGGCTCGATAGCGAACGACACACCCTTGAGAACCGGTGGCCGATCGAGGTCGAAGCCATAGATGATGCGCTCGACGGAAAGATAACCCCGCGGGGCCGGCAATTGCATCTGCTCGGGTCGACGGGCCGGTCTGTCCAACACGGCATTCAGCCGATGCCGCGCTTCGCGGGCCTGCACGAAATGCTTCCAAGTGCCGATCGCCTGTTCAACGGGCGCCAGAGCGCGACCCATGATGATCGATGCGGCAATGATGGCCCCTCCCGTCAATTGTTGCTCCAAGACGAGGGCCGCGCCCACGGCGATGATGGCGATCTGCAGAAACAAGCGCACGAACTTCGAAATGCCGACGATTGTGCTGTTGCGGTCGGACGCCAGAGATTGCAGACGGACCGCTTCGCCGCCGTCCTTGGCCCACCGGCGGATAAGCCCGTCAGAGAGTCCCAGGGCGTCGACGACTTCGGCGTTGCGCACGGCGGTGTTTGCCACGCGCGCAGCACGCCGCGACGCCTGTCCCGCCTCTTTCAAATGCGCTTTCGTGGCGAAATCGTTGGCCAACGCCAAGCAACCCAGAACCAAGGCGCCGGCGAGAGCGACGTGTCCCAGCATGGGATGCAGCGTGTAAATGACGAAGAGAAACACCGGCACCCAAGGCAGATCACACAGCGTCAACACGCCGGCGCCACCGACGAAACTGCGCAACACCACAAGATCTGAAAGACTTGTGCCCGCTTCTTCGCGGCGCGCGACGGTGTCTTCGACAGTGCGATCGAGGAGGATGGGGGCCAGTCGCTGCTCGAGCCACGTCGAAACGCGATTGAGCGCGCGGCTGCGCAGCACCTCGAGAATGGCGAGAACGACCAGCGCGCCCGCAGCAATGATCGTGAGATAAACAAGCGTCGCAAGGCTGCCCGACCCCAAAACACGATCGAACACCTGCATGAGGTAGATCGCCGTCGTCAGCAGCAACAGATTGACGAAGAGACTGAAAACACCAACGATAAAGAATGTGCCACGACACGCCTGAAAGGCGCTTCTGACAGCGTTGTGGCGTTCCGGCATCGGTTTATCCCACGGCCGATATTCGATCAGCTTTGAAATTCGACTGAGTAAAGATGGGACGGCAGAGCCGCCCCATCTGGTCGATGATCAGGCGAGCTGCCAATCGTTTTGGTTGAGTTCGTTTCGGAATTCCGTGAGGGCGAGCTTGCCATCGGCGGAATTCAAGGCCTCGATCTCGTTCGAGGCTACCGGCAGCTGCGGAATATAGCCGCCCGTACCGTTCACTTCGCCGGGCGTCGGTCGGCCGTCGCTCCCGATTCCAAACCCGGCTGGAATGGTCAACCCGTGGAGTACGATTTCCCGAAGTGTCAAGTCCGGCGGGATGTCGAGCCCCAATGCACCACCGCCTGCGGCCGACGGCAACTGATACTCGTTGACGAAGAAGATATCTCCGTTGGCATCGGCCGTCGGGAACGGCGTGAAGTTCAGAAGTACCGGACCGTAAGTATCCGAGCCTTCAGCGATCTCCACGAAGCCATCGCGATCGTCATCCTGATCATTGTCCGGCACGCTCGAGTTCATCGGATTGGCACCCGTGAAGCCGTGGATGTGCTGGATATGCTGCTGGTTTGGAGTCAACCCGTGCGCCGAGACCGCAACGCTGAGCGTGCCGCTCTCTTCATCGAACATCAAGAGTGCTGCACCTGATACCCCAGAGTCGTTGAGCGCCAGAAACGACGACCCGAAGAATTGGTCGGCGTCCTTCACCGCGTCCTTGCCGAAGATCTTCTCCAACAACTTCTGATCTCCGCGGGCAAGATCGTCATTGTTCTGGTGGTCGCGATCCTTGCCTTTGTGGTCGTCGCGATCCTTGCCCTTGTGATCGTCGCGGTCGTGTCGATCTTTGTGGTGGTCGCGATCCTTGCCTTTGTGGTCGTCGCGATCATGACGGGCGTCATGCTTGTACCCGCCCCAATCTTTGTCCTTCTCCTTGGCGTCCCAATCTTTCTGCGGGTTGCGACCATTGTCATTGTTACGATCGTTGTCGGAATAGACGACGAAGTCGGCAGCGGTCACGCCAGTTGCCGCTGTGGGCATCGTCGCGCCCTGTGCAGTATTGAGCAGCGTAGCGAACTGCACCTGAGCTCCTCCGTTGCCGTCGGCGTCAAAGAACACCTGACCCGTAGAGGTATTGTAAATGATGCGATCGTCTGCCTGCGGAGTGTCTGTGCTCAATGCGAATGCTCCAGCAGCCAGCCCACCAGGACTCAGTCCGGTGAACACGTCATTGTCCAGACGGATCGTGTCGTCGGCGGCAGTAAAGTCGAGAATTCGGTCGGCGTTGTTCGATCCGAGCGCGGTGTCGAACACGAAGGTGTCCGCACCACCACCGCCAATGTAGCTGTCGTTGCCGAAGGTGCCGTTGAGAGTATCTGCGCCGGCGCCACCGACAAGGAAATCGGCTGCTTTACTACCGATAACGGTGTCGTTGCCCATTCCGGCGTTGATATAATAGGACTTGTTGGATCCGCTTTCGTCGATCCGATCACCGTTGACCGTACCTAGGCGAGCCACCGCGAATTGGTCACCTCGCTGAGTACCCGATGTATCGCGCACGTCGAAAGTCACGCCTCCTTTCGCTTCGAACGTGATGCCCTCGTCGTCAAAACGGCTGATCGCGCCCACCAACATATCAGCGGAATTTTCAGCCTGGAGAGATACGGCCAGCGCACCGGACGTCGCCATCCCCAGAAATGGATTGCCGTTGCCGACCTCGGCGCTGGTGAACGTCAGGCGAACCTGATTGGCCGTATTGGCAGTCACTTTCACTGTATCATCGCCCAAACCCAAGTTTTTCTGCACTTGGGCTTCGCTGGCGTTAATCTTGATGACGTCGTCACGATCGTTTTTATCGCCGTGCTTGCCACCATTTCCGTGGTCATGGTCATCCTTCCAGTTATTGCCATACTGACCGTTTCCAGCCTTTCCGTGGTCGTGGTCAACCTTCCAGTTGTTGCCGTACTGACCGTTTCCACCCTTTCCGTGGTCTTTCATTGGGCTCTTGTGGCTGTGCCAGCCGTGCCCGTTGTCGTGGTCACCCTTCCAATTGTTGCCGTAGTCCCGTTCGTTCCGGTCGTTCTGATCCCGATACGACTTGTGCGACTGCTTTTGCTTTCTTGACATGTGTTTGCTCTCTTACTGAATATGGCGCGCGTCGGACGGCTGCTTGCCGACGTGGGCGCCAGACGGTTCATACGCAGCCGTCCGAGTCGCTCAGCGATCGACCGTGAGCGAACTGTCTGTGTTCAGCGCTTTGACAGTGTGCAGGTGTCTGGAGGAAGGGCGAAAGCAACGGTGTGCTTCGTTTGACGGGATGGATGGATGAGATTCGCCGAATGTGGTGTCGTGAGAGAAGCGGTCGATTCCACGCTTTTGCGCATTGTCCGTAGTCCCTCTTTCGCGAGCACCGAATGGGTTGGAAAATGCATGAACACCTAAGTCGTTCCTCCAGTTGCTGTAGAAAAATGGGCGTAGACAAACCAGTTTTAATCAATCCAAACGGGCAGTTGTAGCCGTAGCTAGAAGCTTCCGAGTGGGGAACGAGCAGCGCCGGAGTGGGTGCCGGAGGCGTCGCATCGCTATGGCGTTGATCGTGTCTGGCATCGATATCGTCTGGGCGGTTCCGTCGGCGCGCGAGGTCAGTTGCACACCTGATGCAGGTTGATCTGCCGGAGCCGAAATGATTGAAAATTCGCCGGTGTGTCAGGCGCCGGCACGACCAACACAGTAGGTGCGGCGGAACCGATCGAGTGATGTCCCGTCACCATTGACTACCCGACGAACGGGGTCGATGTGCGGTGTCGGACGTCGACGTCAACAATCCTATCGTCCCGGTGTTTGCATCGCCAGGCCGCCAAGCGCTTCAACAAGAATTGGGAAGCGGATACGTTTAGGTGTCACTGAACATTCCCGTCGGACAGTGTATTCCTCCAATGGAAGGAACCGATCAGGAGGCCTGCGTTATGGGGCGTGGGATGGAAAAGTTCGGGGCGTTCGTCTGCAGGGAACGAGAGGCGAGGGACATCGGCTTGCGCGAGATGGCAAAGAAGATCGGGGTAAGTCCGACGTATCTGTCTAAGATCGAGCGCGATGGTTGCCCGCCCCCGGCCGATGACAAAGTCAAGGCGATCGCGAAGATCATCGCGTGCGACGTCGACCATCTGCTGGCGTGGGCAGGCCGGAGCTTGACCTCCCTCCCGCTGCCGAATTGCGTTTCCATGCCGGATTAGCACCCTTCCGGTGGCACGTGGCCCGCAATGGTCGCGCTGGTGACGCGCGGAACCGATAGGGCGGCGATTGCCATACATCGCACTTTCCTTGCCCGTAACTGTCAGGGCAAGGCGCCGATCAAGCCGGACAAGATGATGCTCGGGCCGTGCCGTGACGGTGTTGTGCGTCTGGGCTTTGGCGGCGGTGTCTTGATGATCGGCGAAGGGATCGAGACTTCCCTTTCTGCGATGCAGTCGACGGGACATGCCACATGGGCCGCGTTTTCGACGTCCGGCCTGCGGGCTCTCGATCTGCCTAACGACCCACGTGACATCATCGTGCTCGCCAATGGCGATGAACCTGCTGAAGCAGCGGCACAAAACTGCGCCCGGCGACGGGCACGAGAATTGCGTCTCGGTCTCGCTCTTGGTCCCGATCTCGCGACGGCTTTCAACCATCACGATGCCGGCGAGGCCCACCCAGGGGTGACGCTCCACGAGTCAATCGATGGCGCCGACGACCGTCACGGTTCGGGTCTCGATGTGTCCGTGGCTCTTCTCCACCGTCTGGTGGCGTGAGGGATTGAAATCCGCGTAGTTGTTGGCATTCTGCTCGGTGAAGGACGCTTCCACGTCGTCGCGCAACGTGCCCTAGTTGCCCTTCAACGCGAGCACATAGTCTGCCTGCCCCTCGATGATCTTGGCCGCGATCTCGCGCTGGCAGCCCATGGCGTCGATGGTCACGACGGCGCCCTTGTTCGTCAGCATGTCGAGCAGCTTTGGGATGGCCGTGATCTCGCTCGATTTGTCGGCAACCTTGACTTGGCCGAGCACCAAAGTTCTGCTTCGCGCTCCCTGCCGACACCATGTGGATCGAAGCCTTTGCTCCA
>JANOKV010000564.1:0-3205 GCA_031419415.1 Hyphomicrobiales bacterium
AACCGGGCTTTTGAGCGCAATTGGGCAAGGTCGTGGGCGCCGACGTAACCCATGCCGGCGCGCAGGCCGCCGACGAGTTGGTGCAGGACGTGACCCACCGCGCCCTTGTAAGGCACCTGCCCCTCGATGCCCTCGGGCACCAGCTTCAGCTCGTCTTTGACTTCCTGCTGGAAATAGCGGTCGGCCGAGCCGCGCGCCATTGCGCCGACCGAGCCCATGCCGCGATAGGCTTTGTAGGTGCGGCCCTGGAACAAATAGGTCTCGCCAGGGCTCTCGTCGGTGCCGGCGAGCAGCGAGCCGACCATGACGCAGCTCGCACCCGCCGCGAGCGCCTTCACGATATCGCCGGAGAATTTGATGCCGCCGTCGGCGATCACCGGAATGCCGAATTTCTGGGCTTCCTCGACGCACTCCATGATGGCGGTCAGTTGCGGCACGCCAACGCCGGCGACGATGCGCGTCGTACAAATCGACCCCGGACCGATCCCCACCTTGATCGCATCCGCGCCCGCATCGATCAGCGCCTTCGTCGCTTCACCCGTGGCGACGTTGCCCGCGATCACCTGCGTGCGGTTGGAGAGCATCTTGATCCGCGCCACCGCATCGATCACCCGCTTGGAATGGCCGTGCGCGGTATCGACCACGATCAAATCGCAACCCGCCGCGATCAGGCGTTCGGTGCGCTCGAATCCATCTTCCCCGACCGTCGTTGCCGCAGCCACTCGCAGGCGACCCTGCTCATCCTTGCAGGCATAGGGATGGTTCTGTGCCTTCTCGATATCTTTGACGGTGACCAGACCGACGCACCGATAATCCTCGTCGACGACGATCAGTTTTTCAATGCGGTTTTGATGCAGCAAGCGCTTGGCTTCTTCGCGCTCGACGCCGTCACGCACAGTGATCAGCCGCTCTTTCGTCATCAGCTCGGACACGGGCTGGCGCATGTTGGTGGCGAAGCGCACGTCGCGGTTGGTGAGGATGCCGACGAGCTTGCCATCGCGGCTGCCGCTGCGCGCGGGCTCGACCACCGGGATGCCGGAAATGCGATGCCGCGACATGAGATCGAGCGCATCGGCCAGCGTGGCCGTGGGATGCGTGGTGACCGGATTGACCACCATGCCGGACTCGAATTTCTTGACGGTCGCGACTTGGTCGGCCTGCTGCTCGGGCGTGAGATTGCGGTGCACGACGCCGATGCCGCCGGCTTGCGCCACCGCAATGGCGAGCCGCCCTTCGGTCACGGTGTCCATGGCCGACGACATGATCGGGATGCGCACCGATATCTCCTTCGTCACCTGCGAGGCGACATCGGTTTCGGTCGGCAGCACGTCGGACGCGCCCGGAATCAGCAGGACGTCGTCGAAGGTCAGGCCCACGTCCGTGGCAATGCGAGGTCTAGAGGCAGCCATGCGCGCTCCTTCGACAGGTTGCGCGGCGCCATCGCGCGCCAGCGGTGGGCGCGCGTTGCGGGTGGAGCCGCGAGTGGGGATTCGGCATCATCGGGGCTTCTAGCAGATGCCGGCGACGCGGAAAAGGCATGCCGGCAGGAATGAGTGAATGGGGCACGACGTCAGGCGGTCGCGCCGCGTTCCCGCCAGCTCCGCACGCCCTGGTCCAGCACCACCGCCGCCAGGATCAGCGCGAAGCCGGCCATGTCCGTGAGCGTCGGTCGCTCGCCCAACAGGACGACGGCGCCAATGACCCCGAATACCGGCACGAGCAAAGTGCCGAGCGCCAGCGTCGAGGCCGACACGCGGGCCATCAGGCCGAACCACAGCACATAGGCCGCCGCCTGGGGAAAGACGACGTGATAGGCGAAGGTCGCCGCGATCTCCGGCCGCCACAAGTCCAGCCGGGGCGTCTCGAACGCCAGCATGCCGACGGTCGTCGCGACGGCGCCCAGCCCGATCTGCCAGGCCGTGATCGACAGTGGATCGCCCGGAATGGCCGCCCGCTTCGTATAGATCGTGCCGGCCGCCCACGAGATCGCCGCGCCCATTACGAAGGCGAATCCGAGCGGCAGCTCCCCCGCGAGGGCCTGCCACCAGAACGGCTGAGCGAGCAGCGCGATCCCGCCCGCGCCGAGCGCCAACGCGACCCAACGCAAACCGTCGATCGCCTCGCCCAGGATGATCCGCGCAAAGATCACGGACCACAGCGGCATCGTGTAGATCATGATGACCGCGCGCGAAGCTGGCATAGTCATCTGTGCGAATACGGCAAAGATGTTGAAGCCGACGACATTCAGCATCGCGGCAAGGACCAGTGCCCCCCAATGGGATCGCGGCACGGCCAGAGATTTCCCAGCCAACAGCGTCGTCACCATGAGCAGCAATCCGCCCACGGTCAGCCCCGCCGCGCGCAGGGTCCACGGTCCGGTTTCCTCAAGCAGCGTTTTGACAGCCGAGAAATTGAGGCCCCAGAACAACGCCGCCAGCCAGATGCGCCACATGCGACGAAGCCCCTCGCGCGAATCACTGACCCCCGAGCCAGCGTCATCCAAGATTGCCCGCCACCCGCACCATGGCAAGGCATGCCGTCAACCGGCGAGGCAAACCGCCCGATGGCCGCCTGCACAAGCAATTGCTTTCCGCCCGCGCCCAACACCTCCCTGTTCTGGCCTCACCGCCCCCTCCACCCCGTCATCCCCGCGAAGGTGTCGACTCAAGTCACCTCGCAGGGGATCCGCCGAGCGCGCACGGACACGTCGCGATTCACCCCTCACGTCGAATAATCGGCACCCTGCTTGGGTTCCCGCCTTCGAGCTTGTGAATTGATCGATAGCGGAGGTTTGCAGAGTCGACATCAGCGTGGCCGGCAGCGACGTTTTAAATTCTGCTCGACGAGAAACGCCATTTGGAAGCACTTTTCGATCGGACAAATTGGCAACAAAGCTCCGTGTAGATTTCTTCACAAGCTCCTTCGCGGGATGACGGGGTGGAGCGGTCGGGGATGACGTTGAGGGTGAGGGCGCGGAGCGACAGGGTCCTCGGCCTCGTAGGGCGCAATAGCGACTTCGCGTATTGCGCCGGCCACGAATGCCGCCCCGACATCGCGCGGCGGTGCCCCGGTTCTGGCGCAATACGGCAACGGCCTATTGCGCCCTACGGGCAACGCCGAAATCGCCGCCCGTGCCTCAGCACGTCGGTTGGAAAGTAAAGCGAGGGGCACGGGGCGGTAGGGACCGCGGTCCGATGCGTCTGAG
>JANOKV010000565.1:0-10769 GCA_031419415.1 Hyphomicrobiales bacterium
TTTGGAGCGGTCCCCCTTGGCGTCCGTCATGGCGATGCCGAGCGACAGGTCTTCGTCCTGCACCTTGTGCATATAAGCGAGCAAGCGGTCGTGATAGCCCACGCCGCCGTTGGCATCGATGCGCTTCGTCGCCTGATAGGCCGCGTTGAGGCCATCGTGCGCGAGGTAGCGCTGCGCGCACCCCGACTCGCGACACATCAGGCGCACCGCTTCGAGCTTGAACAACAGGTCCTGCGACGTCTCATTGATGTGCAGCATCCGGTTGACCGTTTTGCCGGACGTGCCCTGCCGCGCCGTCATCAGCGGCGTGTATTCGGAATTGAGCGCAAAATCATAGGAGACGCCCGTGGCGCGAATGCCCGGCGCCAATTCCGGCGCATCGGCGACGCTCTCGATGCGGCGCCCATCGACGAACA
This sequence comes from Hyphomicrobiales bacterium, assembly GCA_031419415.1. Lineage (GTDB taxonomy): Bacteria > Pseudomonadota > Alphaproteobacteria > Rhizobiales > Hyphomicrobiaceae. The sequence goes on from JANOKV010000565.1 coordinate 417, forward strand.
CGCGTGGCCGATAACGGCGCAAGCTGTCGCGGTATTCGGCAGCAGACATCAGCATCGGGCAGTCTCCCGGACGGTCAGAGCCCTACACTCTAATCGCCCCACCCTAATCGAGCAATCACGAGCCGAGGGGCGGTACGACGCTAGAAATTCGTTAATTTCTGTATGTGACCCACTCAATCGCCCTACTCCTCACCCACTCGTGACTCGTATTTGATTGCGGCCGGGCCGATAAGAACCGAATCATGCGCTGCAAACCCAACCTTCGATCGAGGCCTTATCCCCACAATGCTCGGCTCGACCTTCATGAAAATCGTCAATGGGCTGTGCGCCAGTGGGCTGTGGTTTGTCGCCATGACGAGCCTCGCCGTCGCTCAGGATGCGAGCGCGCGGCCAACCGGGGCACCGGTCAAAGCCGTTCTCGAACTTTACACGAGCCAGGGGTGTAATTCCTGCCCGCCGGCCGACGCGCTGCTCGGCGTCTATGCCAAGCGCGACGACCTGGTGGCGCTGACGTTGCCAGTCGATTATTGGGATTATCTGGGCTGGAAGGACACGTTCGCCAGCCCGAAATTTACCGCCCGGCAACGCGCTTACGCCAAGGAGCGGGGCGACGGCCGCATCTACACGCCGCAGGTCGTCGTCAACGGCATGGCGCACGTGCTGGGCCGCAGCCCGGCCGACATCGACCGCGCCATCGCCGAAACGAGCGCCCGATTCGCCGCCTCTCGCGTTCCGATCACGACGCGCATCGAGGGCGCCCGCATCATCATCGAGGCGGGCGACGCCGCGTTGACCGGCGGGACGAGCGAGGCGACCATCTGGCTCGCCGTTCTGCAGAAAGAAGCCGAAGTCCCGATCCGGTCCGGCGAGAACCGCGGCAAGTCCCTGAAATACTACAACATCGTCCGCGAGCTGACGACTGTCGGCATGTGGAAAGGCAAGGCCGAGCGGTTCGAACTCGCGCGCGACGCCGTCAAACTGCCCGACACCCAAAGTGGCGCCGTGCTCATTCAAAGCGGCACGGCCGGGCCGATCATCGGCGCTTCCATGCTGCCCACCCTCTGATAGGCTGACGCCTCATGCCGATCACATGCCTCGAGGGGGCCCCCATGTCGACACCACCACTGGCCGGAAAAGCTGCCTTGATCACGGGGGCCGCTGGCGGCATTGGCCGCGCCTTGACGGCAGGATTGATCGCAGCAGGCGCCCGCGTCCTGGCGACCGACGTGGACGAGAAAAACTTAGGCACCCTGGCGCGCGACATCGAAGCCAAGGGCGGCGGAGCGCAATTTGCCACCCACCGCTTGGATATCTCCGACTCGGCCGCCTGCGTCGCTGCCGTGGCCGCCGCCGAGAAAACCTTCGGTAAACTCGATATCCTTCTCAACAACGGCGCGTTGGGCATGGGCGCGTTGCGGGCCGATCACATGACCAACCTCGTCGGCATCGAGGAAATCAGCCCACAAATTTGGGATAAGTTCGTCGCGGTCAACCTCTCGGGCGGCTGGTACATGACCCGCGCCGCCGTCCCCGGCATGAAAGCCCGCAAGTCGGGTCGCATCATCAATGTCACGACCAGTTTCTTCACGATGCTGCGCGGGCGCTTCCACCCTTACGGCCCCGTCAAAGCCGGCTTCGAGGCGCTGTCGGCGGGCCACGCGCAGGAATTCGAGCCCTACGGCGTCACGGTCAACGTCGTCGTGCCCGGCGGTCCGGCCGACACGCCCATGGTGCCGGCGGAATCGGGCTACGCGCGGGCCGACCTCATCCCACCCGGCGCCATGGTCCCACCGATCGTGTGGCTCGCGTCCGACGCTGCCGCCGGCGTCACCGGTCGGCGCTTCATCGCCGCCAAGTGGACAGCGGATGCTTCTCTGGGTGCCAATCGGGCGGCGGCCGAAGCGCCAATCGGTTGGCCGGACTTGGCCGGTGCCCCCGTCTGGCCCGGCGGCGCGCCGAAAGCCTGAAAAATAGGGCCTGATCCCCCACGTCGACCCGTATTTTCCCGATTGCCGTTGCTCCACGGACACCATACTACTGGACGCTGGTCATCAACTCCCTGAGAGTAGAGCGCATGGGACGTCGTTCCACGCATACGCCCGATCAGTTGCGCGAACTGATCCTGGATGCGGCGCAAGCCATCATCGAGACGAATGGTCTCGCCGGCCTCTCCGCGCGTGAGATCGCACGGCGCATCGGCTACTCGCCGGGCACGATTTACAACATGTTCGAAAATCTCGACGATGTGGTGCTGCACGTCGAGGCCCGCGTGCTAGACGCCCTCGATCAGCGTATCGAGGCCGCCATGAGCGTCGATGCGCCCGAGGACAAAGTGGTGCGCTTGGCCGAGACCTACCTCGCGTTCACCAGCGAACGGCCCAAACTTTGGAACCTGCTGTTCGAGCATTACATGCCGGGCGGCGGCGACACACCCCCTTGGTATCAGCAGAAACTCGAAATGCTGATGTCGCGCGTCGAGACCGCGATGGCGCCGTTGTTTGCTCCCGATGATCATATCGCCCGGCAGCGGTCAGCGCGTGTTCTGTGGGCCGGGGTGCACGGCATCACCTCGCTGTCGACGGCCAACAAGCTCGCCAACGTGACCACCGAGGCGGCCGCGATCCTGGTTCGCGACCTCATCCGCAATTATCTGGCGGGTCTGGCTTTCCACGCCGAGGCGGCGCGACGCAAAGCGGTCTGACCCCGAGGTCGACCCTACGCGCACGGTGCCGTGATTACTTCGTCGTATTCGGCGCAACCGGCGTCGTTGCCCCCACGGACCCTGTCGAAATCGCAGACGTGCTCGGCGTCGCCTGTTCGGCCACTGGCCCACGATCGAAATATCGGCTCACGTCGGCCAGTCCCCAGAACCAACCTTTGCTCGGCAGCATCTTCTGCTGCAATCCCGTCCACAGCGTGCGCTGCGACATGCCTTCGACGAAGGTCGACGTGGGTGGTGCGAACACGAACACTACGACGACGGCGGTCGCCATCAACGCCGAATGGCCGGGATACTTGAAATCGATCGGCTTCAGCGCCGTGCCGAACGACTTCTTGATGCGCGTATCCATCACGTCGACGCTGTAGATCTCGTCGAGTGTCAGATGGACGAGATAGCCGACCAACATGAAGGCGGCCGCCAGCCATGCGACGCCGTCGTGTCGCCCCAGAACCCATTTGTAAATGACGGCAGTCAGCAGGGCGAAGAACACCGCCGCGATCAGCGAATGATAGATACCCCGGTGATAGGACATGCGGTGGAATGCCGAGTGGGCGACGTAGCGCACGACCAGAAATGCGACGAGCGCCAACAACCAGTTCTCCGCAATCGACAAGTGCTCGGCGAAGACGAACAGCGTTGCGAACGCGAAGAACGCAGCGAGCCCTGAGAACAGCGCGCGGCTGGGCTTGGACTCCTTCAAGTCGATATCCGGAAGAATGCTGCCGAGCACGCCGGCGACCGTCACCGCAATGAGGTTTTCCGGCGCCACGACATCGGCTGCCAGCGTCAGCGTTGCGAGCGCCCCGCTGACGAGCGTGCCGACGCCGATGTGAGTCGTGAAATTCGCCATGGTGGCCTCGCGTCGTTGCCAGCGGTCATGGATTGGCGGCTCGACCAATCCTCTATGCGGCTGCGACTCCAAGCCGATTCGCATCTGAGAGGGTAAGGCATTCGGCACCGCATTACCCGAAATCTGTGGACCGAAGCAACTGCGCCACGCGCAGAAACGCCGCTGGCAAGGGCGCTGCCAACGGCGTTGTAAAGATCGCGATGACGCGATGCCTACTGCAGCTCGCCCAATCCCATCGCCTTGCCGTAGCGACGGCTCGCTTCGAGGAAATCGCCGTACTTGCGATGCACGGCGGTGTGCTGGATGCCGGCAAGCAGCAGGCGGTTGCGATCGAAGCTGCGGTTCTTGAAGAAATCCTCGACCAGAAGCTGGCCCAGTTCCTGGTTGTGGGGATCGTTGCCGATGCGGCAGGCGCAGATGGCGATCTGCTGCGCGAGCGGTTGCGGATCGCCGCCGGCCGCCAGATAGGCCCGTGACCAGGCGATCGCTTGCGGTCCGTCCAACGCCATCATCGAGGCGATGATATGCTCGAGCATCTGCGGCGGGCTCTTGGACGAAGCGCTGGCCGGCAGCTCCGCCCGGATTTCCTGACAGTCGTTGGTTTGGCGGGAATGCCACGCATCGCGGTTGAGGTAGGAGGTCGCCACGTAGAGTAGCTTCAAGAGCTGGGGGTGCTCGAAATTATCGTAGTACCAGCCGAGCGTGTTCAAATACTCGTAGCAGTGCTGTGGAATCGAGAAGTTCAGCGTGTCGTTGGTCTCGAGCAGTACCTGGGCGCCGCCGACTTGCAAGACGTCGAGGATCTGGCGCGGTCCCTTGCCGGCGAGCAACAGCTTGCTCAAGGCTTCCTGCGGCTCGGGCTCATTGCGGTTGAGGACGACATCGAGAAACGCTTCCGCCTCCTCCTTCGTCAAGGGCGTGGTGTTGGCCAGCAGCTCGGCTTCCTTGGCGGTGGCGCCGCCGTAGGGAATGGCCGACATCTTGGCCTTTTCGATGTAGTGCGTGATGCAATTGCACGCCATCTCGTAGGTCGAATACCAGCGCGGCCCGACCCCGATGTCGAGCGCGCCCGCATAGAGCACGTGGTGGGCGTTGTCCCAGCCAACGAAGTTGCCGAGCTCAACGGTGGCGCGCGCACGAAACGACTTGTGTCCCGTCGTGTACGACCGGTTGAGATAAACGCGATCCTGCAAATCGATCAGCCCGGCAAAGACGAGTTGCGCCAAGGCCTGCTTGCGATGCTTGGGCTCCTCCATGATCCCTAAGAACACCCGGTAGGCGTCGAGCACGTGGCCGCGATGCACGAGATCGAGCCACCGGTCGAGCTTTTCGTCGATCGAGCCTTCGATGTGCTCGGCTTTCTGGTCGGGCCAATGCACGACCGGCGTCACGGGCGGGCCTTCGATGGGTTTGCCGCTGCGCGCGTAGTGTCCGGGCGCCTTGTTGATTTTCTGGTTCCAGATGTCGAGACCGGTCGGGATGTACCAGACGGTCTGCGCCATCGGCAGACCGGCCATCTCTTTCGGCAACAGTTTGGCCAGATGCGTCGTCGCGCGCGCGCTGAGCAGGCAGTGGTCGTTGTTGACGAAATTGACGAAGCCCTGATCGATGCGCTCGTGATAAGGCACATGCGTCAGCGGTGCGTGAATACGCACACCTTCGTTGACGATTTCAGGGAGTGGCCGACCCGCATTGACGAGGCCGTAATAGGCCTCACTGGCGCCGACTTGATCGCGCTGGAGAATGCGATCTTCGAGTTTTTCGTAGAGCGCGCGAGTCTGGTTGTCCTGAGCAGGTCGAGCTGCAGTCGTCTGGGCCATAGCGTGTCTCCCGATCTCGGCCGGTCGCCGCCGCTTGGGAACCGAACAGGGCGGCGCCGGGCACTCGTCGATTCGCCTCGAATAGCGAGGCGCAGTGAATCTGCGGTCAGTCTGGCACAGGTCGGCTGGGCTCGGAACCCCATTTGTCCGCACATTGTCGATAAGGCTGATTTTTTCAATCGAGACTCGGTGAAACATGCCGGATGCAGCCGGCAGAGTGGCCGGCTATGGTTTGCGGGTGGTGGGGGAGTCGGCGGTTGCGCGTCCGGACTCTTCCGGACGCGATGTGGAGCACCGAGCCATGCACCGACGGGAAGATCAGCGCCTGCTCACCGGTCGCGGCCTCTTCACGGACGACGTTGCGGCGCCCGACGCCCTGTGGGGTGCGTTCGTTCGCTCACCCCACGCCCATGCCGACATCGTGGCCATCGACAGTTCAGCGGCGATGGCGGTGCCGGGCGCGCGCCTGGTGTTGACAGGCGATCAGGCCGCCCGCGCTGGACTGAAACCCATCCCCGTGGCTCCGCGATTGACCGATACCGAAGGCCGCCCCCCGCGCACCCCGCCGTGGGAATGCCTGGCGCGCACACGCGTGCGCCACGCTGGGCAGTGTGTCGCGCTGTGTGTCGCCGACACACGCGCTGGCGCCGAAGCGATGATCGAGGCCGTCGCCGTCACCTGGCGTGAGCGTCCCGTCGTCATCGACGTGCGTCGCGCCGTCGAGCCCGGCGCCCCCGAACTGTGGCCCGAAGCCTCGAGCAATGTCGCATTCCGCTGGGGTCTGGGCGATACCGCCGCCACCCAATCAGCGTTCGAGCGCGCGGCCCACATCGTCGAAGTCCGCGATCTCGTCAGCCAACGCGTCATCGTCGTGCCGATGGAGCCGCGCGCCGCCGTCGCCACGTTCGATGCCGCAGCCGGTCGCTATCATCTGCACACGGGCAACCAGGGATTGACGCTGCTGCGCGACCAGCTCGCCGTCGTCTTGGGCGTCGCTTCCGCCACGATCACTGTCACGTCGGGCGACACGGGCGGCGCGTTCGGTATCCGCAACGGCACATACCCCGAGTATCCGCCCCTGCTGTTGGCGGCGAAAGAACTCGGTCGCCCGGTGCGCTGGACGGGCACGCGCGCCGAAGCCTTCGTCTCCGATGCGCAGGCGCGCGACAGCGTCATGTCGGGTCGGCTGGCGCTCGATGCGCAGGGACGCATCCTGGCGCTTGACGTGACAGCGCTCGCCGGCATGGGCGGCATGTTCTCGCCGATGGGCTATTTCATCGCCACGGCGAATTTTTCACGCTGCCTTGCCGGACCCTATCGCGTACCGGCCCTGCGCACCCAGATCGATTGCGTCTTGACCAACACCGTGCCCACCGCGCCCTATCGTGGCGCCGGCCGACCCGAAGCCGCCTATCTCATGGAACGCCTGATCGAGACGGCAGCGGAAAAACTGAAACTCGACCCGATCGACATGCGCCGCCGCAATCTGATTGGATCGGAGGCGTTTCCCTACACCACGGCCGCCGGCACCATCTACGACTCGGGTGATTTTCCAGGAATGCTCGCCAAAGTCGTCGCGGCTGCCGACTGGTCTGGATTCGCGTCCCGCCGGCGGGACGCAGAAGCCCACGGCAAACGACGCGGCATCGGCATCGGCGCATTCGTCGAGATCTCGGGTGGCGTCGGCTTTGAGCGCGCGAAAATGGCGCTCGGCTCCGACGGGCGCGTGATCGTGCGCACGGCGCTGGTCGGCACCGGTCAGGGCCATGAAACAGTGATGAGCCTGATCGCGGCCGAACAGCTCGACATTTCGCCCGACCGCATCGTCGTCGATCAGAGTTCGAGCGATGGTTTCATCGACGGTGGCGCCAGTTCGGCATCGCGCTCCACGACCATGGCGGGGCTCGCCATTCGGGGCGCGGCGCATGCGTTCATCGAAGCCGCCCGTGGTCGCGCTGCCGAGCGCCTGGGTGTGGCTTGCCAAGACTTGATGTGGAAAGCAGGTTCGTTCACCGCTGCGCGCGCCCGCGACCGCACGAACCCACCGAGCAATCTCGCCATTGCCCTGGAAGCGCTGGCCGACGGCCCGCCGCTCGAGGTCGATGTGCGCATCGAGGCCGAGCCGACGTTTCCCAGCGGCGCCCACGTGGCCGAAGTGGAAATCGATCTCGACACCGGCGTCATCACACTCGCCCGCTACACCGCCGTCGATGACAGCGGCCGCATCATCGCGCACGATCTTGCGGAGGGCCAAGTCCACGGCGCTTTGGCGCAAGGCATCGGGCAGGTCCTGTGGGAGCATGCCATCTATGACGCCGACTCGGGCCAGCTCACCAGCGGCTCGCTGATGGACTACGTGCTGCCGCGCGCCGACGATCTGCCGCGCTTCGAGTCGATCTTGTCGTCGACCCAGGCTCGCTCCAATCCTCTCGGTGTGAAGGGCCTGGGCGAAAGCGGAACGGTCGGCGCGTTGCCCTCTATCACCAACGCCGTCCTCGATGCACTCCGCCCCCTCGGCGTCACCGCGATCGACATGCCGCTGACGCCGGAACGCGTCTGGCGCGCCATCCGGACGGCTGGTGGCGCTGCCGACTGAGAACCGCAATCCCGATCGACTATGGCTTGGTCGGATCGAAATTTTTGCCCAGGCCCGACCAGCAGTCCGCGTAATTGGGTTGCAACGTCTCGAGCTGCGCCGCCCACCGCGTGACGCGTTGGGGAAACCGCGTCTCGAACATGAACGCCAAGCTGCCGGCGATCTTGTGCGGTTCCAGTTTGGTGGTGCTGGCTTTTTCGAACACTCCGGCATCCGGGCCATGCGGCAGCATGCAGTTGTGCAGGCTGAAACCGCCGGGCGTGAACCCCTCGAGCTTGGCGTCATAGACGCCATAAATCAGCCCCATGAACTCCGACATGATGTTGCGGTGATACCAGGGCGGGCGAAAGGTATCTTCCGCTACATTCCAGCGTTCCGGGAAAATCACGAAGTCGACGTTCGACGTGCCGGGCGTTTCGGACGGTGCAGATAGCACGGCGAAGATCGACGGATCGGGATGATCGAACGAGATCGACCCCACGGCATTGAAACGACGCAGATCGTACTTGAAGGGCGCGTAATTCCCGTGCCACGCCACGACATCGAGCGGTGAATGCGGCACCTGCGTCCCCCACAGCGATCCCCCCCATTTGACGGTGAGGCTTACCGGTTGATCGTGATCTTCATACGCCGCCACGGGAGAGAGAAAATCGCGGGCATTGGCGAGGCAATTGGCGCCGATCGGGCCACGCTCGGGTAGCGTGAAGGCGCCACCATAATTCTCGCACACGTAGCCGCGCGAGGGTCCATCGGGCAGCTCGACCCGAAACGAAACGCCGCGTGGGATGACGACGATTTCACCGGGCTCGGCCAGGATGACGCCCATCTCGGTCATGAAGCGCAGCCGCCCCTGCTGCGGCACGACCAGCATCTCGCCATCGGCGTTCCAGAAAACCTCGTCGGTCATGGAGCGAGAAGCGATGTAGACGTGCGCCGCCATCCCCGTCTGCGTGCCGGCATCACCCGCCGTCGTGACGGTGTGCATGCCTTCAATGAAGGAGTGCGCAGTCCCGGCCATCGCTGGTGGCCCCCAACGCAATTGGCCCAGTGAGATCTCGTGCTCGTGGCACGGCGCGGTACGCCAGTTGCCGGCGTCGAGTTTGGCGAACTTGCCCGAGTGGCGCACCGAAGGGCGAATGCGATAGAGCCATGTGCGCTCGTTGCTGGCGCGCGGCGCGGTAAACGGCGAGCCCGAAATTTGCTCGGCATAAAGGCCGTACGGCGCGCGTTGCGGCGAGTTGCGCCCGATCGGCAGGGCGCCGGGCAACGCTTCTGTCTCGAAGGTATTGCCGAACCCCGACAGGTAACCGGGCGAGCCGACGCTGGCGCCGCTCAGTGCCGTTGCGGCGTGTCGCGGTGTCGTGTCCTGGGGCATTGGAAACCTCCTGGATGTGGGCCAATCAACGGCGCACCGCGCGGTGCGCCTCAGCCTGCGATGATGATGCCCGGATAGGGGCGTCCCTGCTCGAGATAGTCAGCCGCGATCCGCGCCAAGGCCGGCGCCATCAGAAACCCGTGCCGGTACGCGCCGTTGACGGCCAGACCGTGCGCGCGCACGACGATCTTTGGCACGTTGTCGGGAAACGCGGGCCGCACGCCGACGGACATCTCGAGGATTTCCGCCTCGCTGAAAGCGGGATGCAACGCATAGGCCGTCCCCAGCAGATCGAGGGCCGAGCGCACCGTCATGGGGCCTGCATCCTCGCGCTCGATCACTGTGGCGCCGACCATGTAGAGATCATCGCCCCAGGGCACGACGTACAGCGGAAAGCGCGGATGCAGCAGCCGCACAGGCCGCGTCAAGGTTACGTCTTTCGTGCGCACCACCAGCATTTCCCCGCGCACACCGCGCAAGGTTTCCAGATCGGCGCGCGCCGCGAGCCCTCGACAATCGATCACGATGCCGCCCGCCGGCGCGGCCTGCCCGAGCGGATCACCGACCGCTTCGCCAAACACCAGATCGACGCCCAGCCTGCGCAATTCCGCGATCAGCATCGCAATGGCGTGTCGCGGCGTCACGTGCGCTTCGGTGGGGAAATAGAGGCCGCGATTGAAGCGGCTGTGCAGGTCGGGCTCGAGCGATCCGATTTCTTGTTCGCCGACGCTCTCGTGCGCCTCGGTCATGCGCTCGAAGCGGCGCAACTCCGTGAAATCACGCGCCGCCGCGACGACGAGGGTGCCGCGCTGCGTGACGTGTGGGAAGGCCGCCCGCCACATCTCGAGGCCAACGAGGCCGATCTGCTTGACGATTGGTTCGGCGGCTTCGGCTTCGCAATAGGGGGCCAGCATCGCGCCTGCAAATCGGCTCGCCCCGCCGCTTTGTGCCTCGGGCATCGCTTCGCGCACGGCCACGACATGCCCGCGC
>JANOKV010000566.1:0-7009 GCA_031419415.1 Hyphomicrobiales bacterium
GATCGATCCTGGGCAGGACGACAGTGTTCTGCTGCGTCGCGTGGCGACCGACCACCCGCACTTCCTCAAGACCTACTATGCCATCGATACGATCCGCTTCACCCCGCGCGATCTGTCGACGTCGCTCGAACTGCTCGACGCGCCCTATTTGCCGCTGGCCGTGCTCGATCTCGCCGGCGTGCCACTCGACCCGTCGTTTGTCGAGCAGAAGAAGATCCTCGCCCGCTGCAAGGGCCTGTTCTTTCGCTGCAACAGCGGCGGGGAAGTCCGCCGCTTCAACCGCATGCTCATCGATGCCGGCATGATCAAGGGCTTATAGACCCTCTCCGCCATCAGAACGGCTTCACTAGCACCACGATCGCGATCATCAGCAGGCTTCCCCCGGCTCGTGTCTGCTGTTGAGGATCGAGCGGTCCTGCCGTTTCGGCGATCCATTCACTGCGCAACTGGTGCGGCCGACGTCGGCTATCTCTGCACAACGACGGTCAACCCATTGGCGCGATTCGAGAATGACCCGAAGCAGACTCGTGGCGTGATAATCAGGTTCGCGTAGCAACCGAGCCACTCAACAGTTATAGTGTGCGAAAAGACGCTGGCGAAAGTAGCCGCCTGAGGATTGCCCGGCGGCGGACGAGCTACAGCAAGTACAAGCCCGCATTTGAATGCTGCCGAGCGATCAGCCGATGTGCGACGTACGCAATCGGCTCACTTCTCGCGATAGACCAGCACTGGTACCTTGCTGTGCGTCAGGAGCTTCACCGTCTCGCTTCCAAGAAGCAATCTTTCCGTGCCCTGCCGTCCGTGCGAGCCGACGATGATCAGGTCGCAGCCATTATGGGCTGCCGTCGACAGGATTGCCTCAAATGGCCTAGCAGCAGTCACATGGATGGTCTCGCAGGCGACCCGCCGCTCCATAGCAATAGATCGTACTTTCCCCAGAGAACGCTCGGCGTACTTCTCGGTACGGGCATCGTACTCGTCCTGGAAATGACCCTGCACGATCTCGCTCAGCGCAATCGCCTCCCAGGTTGGCGTGACGATAATCGCGGTCGCCATCGCCGATATCGACTTGGCCAAATTGAAACCATGCAGCGCCGCCTTGAGCGCGACTGGCGAGCCATCTACTCCAATCAGAACATGCCGGTACATCACGTTTCCAGAGCTCCCCATCCTCACTCGCCTGGTAGATGCCTGCAGTGGGCGCGCTATTTCAGCAATGCAATTATGGCCGCACTCACCGCAGCTGTCGTTCCTTGGTCGCACACGACCTTCGGAATAATGGCGCAGGAGACTTGATGAGAGCCGTCGTAGATCATATCGAGCGCGACGTAGAAAATCACGGCAAGACCGATCCAGGTGATCCAGGAATAGCGCATCAGGAGCCTGGCAATGAAATGGGAGGCGACAGCCATCAAAACGATCGCGATGGCGAGGCCGATCACCAGGACTAGGGGTGAATCCTTGGCGGCGCCTGCCACGGCCAGTACATTGTCGAGCGACATCGACACGTCAGCGATAATGATCTGCCACATTGCCGCCCAGAAAGTCACGTGGCGGGCGGGTGCTTCAGATATCATCACTGCAGCGCCCAAGGAGTGGGGGGCGGGGCTCGCGGTGTGATCCTTGATCTGCCGGTACATTTTCCAGCACACCCAGAGCAGCAAGAGTCCACCTGCAAGAGTGAGGCCAACGATCTGCAGAAGCTGGGTCGCCATCCCGGCGAAGAGGATGCGCAGTACAACGGCACCGGCGATGCCCCAGAAAACCACTCGCGAGCGTAGCTCCGGGGAAACCTGCGATGCGGCCAATCCGACGATGATAGCGTTATCGCCCGCCAACACGACATCGATCATGATGACGTTGGCGAGCGCCACCCAGTTCAGCGCGAACCATCCGAGCACGGTCTCGAACATTTTTCGTTTGTCCCCTACAGCTCACGACGCGAGCATTGCGGGCGCGCACCGGCCGAGCCGTGGCGCCCTGTCAGCTACGGAAGTCGAGCCAGTGATTATCGATGCAATTGCAGGCTCTGCACGGCAGCGTTGGGGTCACCCAAAATCGCCGCGGCAAAACCGAAAAAGACGATGAGCCCCGACAGGTCGATGAGCCCCGACATATGGCCGGGCCGGGCAGGCACGCCCTTACCTTTGTGGAAGTGCCGCCATGCCAAACCGAACCCGGCAAGTGCAAAGCCAGGCACGACCAAGACGACGCTCAACAGCGGCAGCGCAAGCGGGTGTGGATGGAGCAGCGCAGCCGCGGTGGCGAGCGTCAGCACGCCTCCGGCGATCAACAGGCTCTGGTCGCCGTAGGAGCCCGTCGTCACGTCGCTCCGTCTGACGAGATGAGAGTTGCTAGTATGCATGTCATCCTCCTTTGACGCGGTAATCTTTGATCATGGCGGTGAATTCATGGGATTGCGGACTTGCCACAACGCTGGTGGTCCACCGGTGCTACTATGACCGCCTGAGCATGACCGTGAACGGAAGTGTGCATGATGACCGGCGTGGCGGCTGCATCAGGGGTGGCTAGCGGTTGGGGCGAGACGTGTGGCTGCTGTGGTGGTGGCATAGTCGAAATTTCTCCTCTCAGGACGTGGGGTCGAATTTCGGCGACTTCGAGCGCAACCGGATCAGACGCACCTTGCGGTCGACGCGCAGCCTCCGCAGCGCATCCAAGGGCTACGACTCACGCGTCAAGATGTTAGAAAGGATAGTGTGTCGCGACGGGCGGCGTTATTCGCAACGATTGGGTAGTAGATCTACGCGGTGATCTCGCCGAGGCGAATGGCTTGGCGCAAGAGTCCGGCGACGCTCTCAGCCTGCATCTTGCCCATAATCTGGACGCGATAGCTCTCGACGGTTCGCGGACTGATGCTGAGCCGATCTGCTATCGCATGGCTGGTAAATCCCTGCACGACCAGCCGAAATACTTCCAATTCCCGACGGGTCAACTGTGCGAAATGGGCTCTTAACTCACTGACGGATTTTTGCTGGGCCAGCTGATCGAAGGCCTGCGAGAAGCACCTGTTGATCGCCGCAACGAGTTGAGCATCGTCGACGGGCTTTTCGATGAAATCCTGGGCTCCTGCTTTGATGGCAGCAACGGCCATGGGAACGTCGGCATGGCCCGATATCAGGATGACCGGGATGATCATGCCGCGTCGGGTAAGCTCGCGCACCAGTTGGATACCATCTGTGCCCGGCATGCGCACGTCCGCGACGACACAGCCCGGCGGCGCAGCGTCTACAGATTTGAGAAAGTCGTCGGCCGATTCATAGAGTTCGGTGGTGTAGCCGTAGACGCTGAGCATCTCCCCCAGCGCCTGCCGAACTGCGGCATGATCGTCGACAATAAAGACTGTGGGTGCACGCATTCTCGACATTAACCCCGCTGTTGAACCGGCAGAGAAAACCGGAAATCCGTCGCGCCGGGTTCGCCCGAGTGGAGCCACATGCGGCCGCCGTGCGCCTCGATGATCGCGGCGCAGATAGACAGGCCAAGACCAAGCCCATCCTGCTTTGTAGTTGCCAGCGGTGTGAACAGGCGCTTCGCCTGATCCGGCTCGATCCCAGTGCCGTTGTCCTTTACGCTGAACTCAACGTGGGGGAGATCGGGCGAGTGCCAAGCTTCCAGCGCGACGTGCCCATCGGTACGCTGCGCAGCGGTGATGGCATCGATGGCATTGCTCACGAGATTGAGAATGACCTGCTGAAGCTGGACCTTGTCGCCGAAGACTGCTGGAATGCCGTCCGAGATCTTGATCTCGACATTGGTCTGGTTGTTCTCCGCCAAGGAACGGACGAGCATCATGGCGTCCTCTACAGTTGCATCAATATCGAGCGTACTGAAGCGAGGCTGCCCGCGACGCAGGAAGTCGCGCATGTGGCGCAGGACGCCGCTGGCATGATCGATCTGAGCGACCAAATTCGCCAAGTTGGTGTCCACACGTGAGATGTCCGCTTGGGGAGAGCGTAAGAGAGCCTGTGCACTTCGCGCGAACGCCCTGGCGGCGGTCATCGGTTGATTCAGCTCGTGCGCGAGCGCTGAGGCCATGCCGCTCACGAGATTGACGCGACCTGCCAGTGCCGCCGCGGCTTCCTTCTCCCTGAGTACTGCCTCCGCTTCGCGCACGGCATGTTCGGCCTGCTTTCGCTCGCTGACGATCACACCCACGATCAATCCCGTTGTGGTCAGCACAAACATCAGCGTCTGGAACGTCGTGAATGCCGTGGCATTGTAGCTGTAGTACTTGAGCAATCCAACTAGGCCGAACTGGGTCGCGGCCAGAGCGAGGCAGGCGCCGTCGATGCCATGGCGCACGGCCGCCACGACGACAGGCAGGAACAACAGGTAGAAAACCTGGTGGCCACTGATTTCGATCGGGACGACGAGCCACAATGTGCCCGCGATGACACAGACAAACATCGCTATTTCAGGCGCCAATGAGCGCAATCGGCTGCGCTTGAGATCGTGCCAAGCCGCCGTAATACGCAACAATAGCGGTGTTACAATCGCGACACCTATGATGTCGCCGACGAACAGAGGCACTGCAGCTTGCATGATCTCCAGCCATTGAAACCGACCGATTGCGAGAAGTAGCAATGCAAGCAACATTGCCACCATGACGGAGCCAGCAACCCCGGAAGCGAGCAAAACGACCACGTCACGAAGATGCACGAGCCCCACATTCAGGCTGAAATACTTGCGTGCGGCATGGGCCGTGGCCGCGTAGCCAGCAGCTACCAGCGTCCCGATTGCCATGATGACGAACCATGAATGCTGGCTCTCCAGAATGAAGATTTCAGCGAGAATGACACCAGCAAAGAGCAAAATGCCATATGCGGGTCCCTTGAGCACCATCAGGAAAAAGATGGAGCCAAGTCCAGGATTCCAGGGTGTGACCGGAATATCGTTCAACTCATGGATGAAGCTGATCCATTCGAGCGCGACGTAGGCCAAGAGAAAGGCGCCAGCCGTGACGGCATTCCAGAGCCGACCCTCTGTCCCAAGAGAAATTTGGCGTCCAACCATTGGCCTGACCTGACTGCACCGATGTTTTCTGCTGTCGGTTCTTTCCGTAGTCGCTCGAACATCGGCACTTTCAGCAGCTGTTCGGCATGTTGCCGCTCGCGTAGTGAGCAAAGCTAGTATGAGCGGCGCGATGGCTTGCACGACAGTCGCGTGACGATCACAAGCGCAGCGTCTTAATTGTCGTTGCGCATGAGGCGGTACACAGACCGCATTCGATGCTGGTGCTCAGGGCTAACGCGACAGCGCTCCATCAAAAATGATCCGGCCGAATGACTTGTACATCCGAGACGGTCACAATGCCGATCTGGCGTGACACGAGTGCGAAGAGCGGCTCTAAGACCTCGTCGACTCGGGTCTCGTCGAGGATGCAGAAGATCATGACGAGGGCCCCCGCCCGGCCGACCACACCATCTCGATGCCATGCACCATCTTTGCCACGTCCTGCAAGGACCGGCAGCACCGTATATCCGCCGATGCCTTGCTGGTCGAGCAGATTGATGACCCTCTGCATCAATGGGACCTCGACCATGATGTCGATGCGCTTTTTGGGATGTGTCTTCATCGGGTGAACCTCAGTGGAGGGCTGCGGCGACAGCAACATACAAGGGTATTCCGAGCGTCAAGTTGAATGGGAATGTGACACCCAGCGACAGAGGGAGATAGATAGCCGGGCGAGCCTCGGGTAGAGCCAGACGCAGAGCAGCCGGGACGGCAATGTAGGAGGCGCTAGCGGCAAGGGTGATCATCAGCGCGGTGCTGCCGAGCGACAAACCGACCAGCCAGGAAGCCAGAGCGCCCAGAGCGCCGCCGATGAGCGGCATATAGAGGCCGAAAAGGATGATCGGCAGGGTGAGGTTCTTGCGCCCCTCACGCAGGCCGCGGCCGGCGATGATGCCCATGTCGAGAAGGAAGAGACAGAGGATTCCCTTGAACGGATCGATGATGAAGGCTGCGATAACCTTGAGTCCGTCCGCGCCCGTTGCGATGCCGATGAGGAAAGATCCGACGAGCATCACGATCGAGCCGTTGAGCATGACTTCGCGCACCGTCATGCTGTCCATGCGAGACTCGCCCGTCCGCGCGAGCCAGAGCGCGGCGATGATAGCCGGCGTCTCCATCGCAGCGGCGACCGCTACCATGTATCCCTCGAACTTGATTCCGCTTATTTCCAGAGCCTGGGTGGCAGCCAAGAATGTTACAATGGAAATCGAACCGTAGTGGGCCGCCACCGCTGCTGCATCGACCCGCGGCAGAGTGCTCGTCAACATCAGCAGGCGGAACGCGACAAGCGGGATCGCGGCGCTCAGAATGATACCTGCGAGAATGGCCAGTCCGAGCTTTGCATCCAACCCGGGCTGTGCAACGCTTGCGCCGCCTTTGAATCCGATCGCCATCATCAGATAGAGTGACATCGCTTTCGCTATCGCCTCGGGGATCGACAGATCGGACCGCGCCAACGTCGCGACCAGCCCCAGGACGAAAAAGAGGACCATAGGCGAGACAAGGTTTGCGACGGCCAAATCGAGTGCCGAGGCCATGAGACGTTCTCCCGTTGGATGATGTACGGCTGAAACCTCTGCGGATTTTTCCGCAACGCACAACGGCCGCAGCATCCTGATATCGGCTACCTGAGGCCTGTGGCAACTGACAAGTGAGCCGCTTATCATCAATCAATTCGATTCAATGAAAAGACGAACGTATAACGAAGACGCTGATCAATCTCGATATCGACCTTCTG
Organism: Hyphomicrobiales bacterium; assembly: GCA_031419415.1. Classification (GTDB taxonomy): domain Bacteria; phylum Pseudomonadota; class Alphaproteobacteria; order Rhizobiales; family Hyphomicrobiaceae. The sequence continues at coordinate 6,773 of JANOKV010000566.1, forward strand.
GGGACGTTCGTCGTGATCGCGACGGATCATAACTTCACGCGAGTTGCAGAGCGGTTGATGCGGCAGCAATCGATCATGTCTCTGCAGGTTCAGCGGCCATGCCTGTCCCCTTAGTTCAGGCACAATCGGCGGTTAGATGAGCATGGTCAAGGAGATTGACCATGAGTGACATGATGCCGGACGATCTGTGGCGTGACTTCCCGAAGACCGCACCTGCGTTCGAGGCGCGCTTCAAGA
>JANOKV010000567.1:0-4466 GCA_031419415.1 Hyphomicrobiales bacterium
TGCTGCTCGTCGATGACGACGAACGCGAGGTCGCGGAACACCACATCCGGTTGAAAAAGCGCGTGCGTGCCGATCAGAATATCGATCTCGCCGGTTGCCAGGCGTTCCAGAACCAGCGCCCGGGCCTTGCCTTTCTCGCGACCTGTCAGCAAGCCCAGACGCAGCCCCGCCTTTTCCGCCAGCGGCGCAATCGTGTCTGCGTGCTGCCGGGCGAGCACTTCGGTGGGCGCCATTAGGGCGGCTTGCGCCCCAGACTCGACGGCAATCGCCATGGCCATCAGCGCGACGATGGTCTTGCCCGACCCGACGTCGCCCTGCAGCAGGCGCAGCATCCGGGAGGGCGCGGCCATGTCCGTCGCGATTTCCGCGAGGGCTTCGCGCTGCGAGTTGGTGAGCGTGAAGGGTAGGGCATCAGCGATCTGCGCTCGAATGCGCGCATCGCCCGTGGTCTGGCGACCGGGCCGGCTGCGCAGGTTGTCGCGCACGAGGCCCAGCGCCAATTGACCAGCCAGCAGTTCGTCGAACGCAAGGCGTTGGCGGGGGATACCCCCGGCCGATACGTCGCCGGGGTCTTCGGGCAGATGCAGTCGACGGATCGCTTCACCGATAGGCGGCCAGCCGCGTGCGGATAGCCATGCCGTATCCTGCCATTCGGGCAGTGCCGGTGTGCGCTCCAAGACTTGGCGGGCGGCTTTGCCCAACACTTTGCCGGACAATCCCATCGTCAACGGGTAGACCGGTTCGAGCAGGGGTAATTCGTGCCGCCGCTCGGGCTCCACGATGTAGTCTGGATGGGTCATCTGCAGCGTTTCGCCGTAGCGCTCGACGCGGCCCGAGACGTAACGCACTTCGCCGACGGGAAGCTGACGCTCGATGAATTTCTTCTCGGCGTGAAAGAACACGAGGTCGAGGCGACCGCTGTCGTCCTCGCAGTGCACCTTGTAGGGCGCTTTGCTGGTGGCTGTGCCGGGGCCACGGTGACGCAAGACCCGCACGGCCAGCGTCGCGATGACGCCCGGCGCCGCACTCGCAACTGTCGGTTCGGCTCGACGGTCGACCACGCCCGTGGGGAGATGCCACAGCAGATCGACCACGCGGGGCTCCATGACGCCCGGGGGAAGCCGCAGAGCTTTCTTCAATAGGACGATCAGCCTCGGCCCAATGCCGGTGAGGGCCTGGGCCGAAGCAAACAGCGGATTGAAGAGTGCAGGCCGCATATCGTGCTCGTGGAAACGCTGCGCCGAGGTCACCCGTCGTCCGGCCGAGCCGCGCGCCTAGCAATGGCGCGCGTACGGACCGGGCTGACAGGCCCCCCGACGATCGCTATATCACGCCGGACGGCTGGCAGAACCAGGACCAGCGCGCCGAGGCTCGATTACCCCCGACCCCTGCGCCGAAAAGGAAGTGACTGATGGCCAGCTTCGAGGATCGTCGCCGCCGCGCCCTCTATCGCGCGACCCATCGCGGGACCAAGGAAATGGACTGGCTGCTCGGGCGTTACGCCGAAGCGCGCTTGCCGGCCATGAGTGAGGTTGAACTCGCCGAAATCGAGGATTTTATCACAGTGCCCGATCCGGATTTGCAGGCCTGGATCATGGCGGGCGTACCAGCCGATCCGTCGCATGAACCGTTGGTGGAGCGAATTCGCGCTTTCCACGGGCTCGAGACCGCCACCGACAAGGCCTCCGCGTGACACGCACCGCCAACAGCGATCCCAAGAGCAAGCCCCCGAGCCGCAACCGCGTCGTCACCTTGACGGGTGTGCCGGAGGGCTATGATGGCCAGGTGCTGGGATTGCTCGCCGAGGAAGCCTCGGCAATGTTGGGCAAACCATCCGCCATCCTTCACGTCGCCCGCGACGATCGACGCCTCGAGCAATTGGAGGCCGCCCTCGCGTTTTTCTCGCCAAAGGTGCGGGTCATCACGTTTCCGGCCTGGGATACCGTGCCTTACGATCGGATTGGCCCCAATCCCGAAATCGTGGCGCGCCGCATCGCCGCGCTCGCGATGCTGGCGGCAGCCCCCCGCAAGGAGCCGACCGTCGTGCTGACGACGGTCAACGCCATTCTGCAGCGGGTGCCCTCGCGCGACTTCGTCAAGCGCGCCTTGAAACAAATCGCGCCCGGCCAAAGGGTCGACCGGGGCCAGCTCATCGAGCGGCTGGCGCTGGCTGGCTTCCAGCGTACGGGAACGGTGATGGAGCCGGGCGAATTCGCGGTGCGCGGCAGTCTCATTGATCTCTATCCGCCGGGACGGCAAACGCCGGTGCGGTTGGATTTCTTCGGCGACACTCTGGAGAGCATCCGCAGCTTCGATCCCGAGACGCAACGCACGGCTAAGATCGTGCAGCGGTTGACCCTCACCCCCATGAGCGAGATCGCGTTCGGCGACGCCGCGGCGGCACGGTTCCGGCAGGGCTACATCGCCCAGTTCGGCGCACAGACGAACGATCCCCTGTATGAGGCCGTAACTGCGGGTCATCGCTTCCCGGGCCTCGAGCATTGGTTGCCGCTGTTCCACGACAAGCTGGAAACGCTGCTCGACTATCTGCCCGAGGCCCCCCTTTCGCTGGACCACCTGGCCGAACAGGCCATCGCCGACCGGCAGGCGCAGACCCGCGATCATTATCAGGCGCGCGTCGATGCACTGGGCATCCAATCCTTCGGTGCCCCGCCCTACAAACCGTTGCCGCCTGATCGGTTGTTTCAAACTCAAACCGAGTGGACGCGCATGCTCGAGTCGCGCGAGCAGCGTCGTTTCACGCCGTTCGAGGAAGCCGAAGGCGAGGCCGCGACCGGCGCCATTCGCCCGATGCGCGGTCGGGCGGGCCGAACCTTTGCTGCCGAGCGCAATGCCGAGAACGTGAACCTTTTCGACACGGTGGTCGCCCATATCAAAGGCTTGCAGAGCAAAGGCAAACGCGTCGTCGTCACCACGTGGACGCTCGGTGCACGCGAGCGCTTGGCCGTTCTATTGGGGGAGCATGGACTCAGCGGTTTGCGCAACATCGACACCTATGCCGACGCGCTGACCCTGCCGGCCGAGACCACCATGCTCGCCGTGCTCGGGCTCGAGCACGGTTTCGAGACGCCCGAAGTCTCCATCATCGGCGAGCAGGACATCCTCGGCGATCGGTTGGTGCGGCCACGCCGCAAAGCCCGTAAAGCCTCCGACATCATCACCGAGGCGACGAGCCTTTCGGTCGGCGATCTCGTGGTGCATGCCGACCACGGCATCGGGCGGTTCGTCGGCTTGCAGACAATTACGGCTCTGGGGGCGCCGCATGACTGCCTCGAGCTCGCCTATTACGGTGGCGACAAGCTCTATCTGCCGGTCGAAAACATCGAGCTGCTGTCGCGGTTCGGTTCCGAAGAGTCCAATGTCGAACTCGATCGTCTGGGTGGCGCTGCCTGGCAGTCGCGCAAAGCCCGCCTCAAGAAACGCCTGCGCGAGATCGCCAGCGAACTGATCAAGATTGCAGCTCTGCGTGAGCTGCGCGAGGCGCCTATTTTGGCGCCACCGACGGGGGCCTGGGACGAATTCGTCGCGCGCTTCCCCTATGACGAAACCGAGGATCAAGCCGCCAGCATCGAGGCCGTGATCGACGATCTGGGACGCGGCAAGCCGATGGACCGATTGATCTGCGGTGATGTTGGTTTTGGCAAGACAGAGGTGGCGTTGCGCGCCGCCTTCATCGCCGCGATGGCGGGTTTACAAGTCGCCGTAGTGGTGCCGACGACGCTGCTTGCGCGCCAGCACTACAAGACGTTTGCCGAGCGCTTCAAGGGATTGCCGCTGAAGATCGGCCGCGCCTCGCGCCTCGTTGGGACAAAAGAGCTGGCTGAGGTCAAAGCGGGCCTCAAAGACGGCACGATCGACATTGTGGTGGGGACGCACGCGCTGTTGGGCAAGGGACTATCGTTCGCGCGCCTCGGCCTCCTCGTCGTCGACGAAGAACAGCACTTCGGCGTCAGCCATAAGGAGCGCTTGAAGCAGATCAAGGAGGACGTCCACGTCCTGACGCTGACGGCCACGCCGATACCGCGCACGCTGCAATTGGCCCTTTCGGGCGTGCGCGAGTTGTCGTTGATCACCACGCCGCCCGTCGATCGCTTGGCGGTGCGCACTTATATTTCACCCACCGATCCGATCATTCTGCGCGAGGCGCTGCGACGGGAACGCAATCGGGGTGGCCAGTCGTTCTACGTCGTGCCGCGCATCGCCGACCTCGACGACGTTGCCGAGTTTCTGGCCGAGCATACACCAGAGCTGCGCACCGCGCGCGCCCACGGCCAGCTCACACCCTCCGAACTCGAAGACGTGATGACGGCCTTCTACGATGGCCAATACGACGTGCTGCTATCGACCGCCATCGTGGAGTCGGGGCTTGATATCCCCAACGCCAACACGCTGATCGTGCATCGCGCCGATATGTTCGGGCTGGCCCAGCTCTACCAGTTGCGCGG
>JANOKV010000568.1:0-7193 GCA_031419415.1 Hyphomicrobiales bacterium
ACGGTGATGCCGTGCAGGCCCAGCTCCCCCATTTTAGGCCAGAGTTCGCGGGGAAACCGATCCGACTTGTCGATTTCGGCAGCGATTGGGGCCACCTCGTCGGCCGCGAAAGCGCGCACCATCTGGCGAAGCTGGTCGGCCGTTTCACCAAGGCCGAAGTCCAGCGTGGGGTATTCGTTGCGGATCGACATGGCTTTTTTCCCGTCGCGGTTGCCTGGGGTTGGCCAGGCTCATCTTGCTTTTTCGAGAATAACACGGTCCCATCCTCTCATGTCCAACGCTCAAGACACGCCGAGTGCGTTTCCCTGGCCGCCCGTCCTGCTGGCGGGTGCGATCGGGCTGGCGTTGGCGGTCGACCGATGGATCATGCCGCTACCGGTTCCGTTTGCGGAGGTAGGCGCCGTGCGGGCGGCCGGGGCAGCCCTTCTGATGGCAGCTGTGGTCGTCTTTTTTTGGACGGCACTTCAATTCAGGCAGCATGGCACGACGATCCGGCCTGATCGAGCCAGCACAGCACTGATCGAGAGCGGCCCCTTCGCGTGGTCGCGCAATCCCATCTATCTCGCCGAAACGATTGCCCTTCTGGGGGCCGCGATTGTCTTCAACAAACTGACGCTGGTCCTCGTCGCCCCACTCTTTGCGGTTCTCGTGAGCCGCCTTTCCATCCGACCGGAGGAAGCGTTTCTCGAGCGGCGGTTCGGGCCGCTCTACGAGGTCTATTGCAGCCGCGTGGGAAGGTGGCTGTGAAGCGGAGGGTTGGGCTGTCGATTTACATGCTCCCTCGCGCGCCCTGGCGGGGGCCACCTGGGAGGGCCGGGGAAGGCGCTGGCGCCGGTGCGGTGGACGCCTGGGCCGGCGGAAGCAAGTTGATGTTCAACCCAGCCAACTTCCACTCACCCGTCGTTGCCGCCACGTACTGCATGACGAACACGACATTGAAGGGCCGCGTGTCGAACCGCCCCTCGAGTTCAAGCCCGTTGGTGGCGTTAATTGAGGCCGGTTTCGTCAACGTGTGGCGGTGCAGCAGAATTCCCGCCATGTCGATTTACTGATCATGAAACGCCCGAAATGCATCCCGCACCCGCTCGACGGTGAATTGCTGACGGAAGGTCTCGGCAAGGCTGCTATGGAACACGGTGTAGTTGCCGGTCAAGTTGGCGTCATTGAAGCTCAACAGGCTCTGCTTGATGAGGAGCTCGATGGCGGGCTCCGATGGCACTGCGGGCCGCTGCTGGGCCTCAGCGGTCGCGGCAGTGAACAGATATGAGCAGGTCAGACACAGCAGGGCGAATAAACGCCGTTCGATCAAGATCAACGGAAGTCTCCACGGATATTGGGCCACCCCTCGCGCCCCGCGCCCTGCAAGAATACGACCAGGATCGTCCCTCGAGAAGATCAGCTTGAATAAGGCCATTGAGTTGTAGACCCTTCGATCACGTTTCAGCCCTAATCGCCTCGCACTGGAGTGTCTCGGAGGTGCATCATGCCGCGTCTGACTTGGTGGTCGCTCACCGCGATGGTTGTCATTGGCAGTCGGCTCATGGTGGCCGACGCTGGCGCTCAGAGCCGAACCCGCGAGAGCCTGGGCGAAGCCGAGCAGCCGGGTGCGACCTCCCCGATGGCCCCCAAGGCCCAGAAGAATGCCCAAACGAGCCCTCGTGGCCCGACCGGGTCGGTCGATCGGGCATCCCCCAAAGGGCAACCCGCACCCAAGGCCCAGACGCCTCCCGACGATGCTCCTGAAAAAGCCAAGGACCCGCGTGTGGGCGACATTCCCTTTGAACAGGCGAAGCGCCTGATGAAGGCGATTGACGCGCTGCTGCAAGACACGGCACGCAACCGCGGCGAGGCGCGCAAACTACCCTCCGACCGTGACTTCATCTTGAAACCGCTGTGGACGGAATCTCGTGAAGACCGACAACGCAAAATCAACGACCTGCTGGATTCGGCCCTCGGGATCGTCACCGACGCCCCCATCGTCAACGTGCAAAAGAGAATCGAGACCCTGCGCCGCAACATCCGCGAGCTCGACGGCCGCTTGGTGACGCTGCGTGAAAAGCAGTTGGTTGCCCCAAAAGGGGGCGTTCTACCGGGGCTGGTGACGGACACAGTCGACAGCCTCGGCAAAGATATCGACGACGGGCGCCGCCGCATCGACGCCAACCGCGAGGACATCACCAAGGCAAAGAGCGATATCTACGAGACCCTTGCCAAGAGCGGGATCGAATTGAGACCCGATCAGGTGGACTTGCTGCTCGACGGGGTGCTGTCGGGCGATCTCGTGCGCCTCGTGGCCGTGTTCAACGCAGCCAAGGCGATCGATGCGCAGTTGAGCAAACTGATGGCCCAGTCGGGGGAGAGTGTGGGCGCCGCGCGCAAGTACTTCGCCATGCATGCAGCGTTGTTTGCCATGCTGGTGCACGCCCAGGACAGCCTCGTCGCCAAGATCGACAAGCAGTACCTGCCCAAGCTCGATGCCATCGGCAAGGATATCGCCACAGCGCGCACGCGCTCGCAGGAACTGTTGAAAGCCGAGAACCGGCCCGATCAGCGCCGCGCCCTCGAGGCAAACCGCGAAAGCCAGAGGCTCGCCGATGACGCCGCGCGTGGCTATCGCCGATATCTGACGCAACAACGGGACCAGATCGCCAAAGCCCGCCAACGCGCCATGCACGATCTGGAAATCGCCGACAACACCTATGAGACGGTGGAGGCGAGCTTCCAGCTCCGCAACCTCATGCGGGATTCGTCATCCTCGTTCGAAGCCATCCAGAAACTGGAGGCGCCCACCTTCGAGCAAATCTTCCGCAACGAAGACCTGCGCCGCGAGTTCGAGAACCTGACGCAGAAACTGGACGCGCCGGGGAGTTGACCGCGAGGGAGATAGGGTTCGTGAACGGCTCAAAATGCCGCTCAAGCACACAGCGGAGTTCGTGTTCATTTTTCATGTTCGCCGTCTTGGCGATGCGGTCATTTGACATCATCACCCCTTTGCGTGCGGAAATGTAGAATGTCAAAATCCCCGCGATGAGATACCATTCAAACACCCCCATTGAGCCCCCCGTCCTCGATTGCTCGACATCTATGGGCCATGCGCTACTATCTAGCCCTTCGAAGTCCGCTGCAAAGCCATAGAGCATCGAGTTGGTTCGGCGCGCGAGCGGTCAACGTCGCATGTCGCCTTACGAGACGCCCGGGATTTCCAAGCTGAAATTATGGAGTGCAGTTGCGTCCCCCGTGCGGCGCGAGGCTTCGAGTATCTCGACGCCGACAATTCGACCCTCCGCGTCGTAATCCACCACGATGCCGTCCGCGACTTCCTCGCTTTCCTGAACGGGGCGATCCGTGAGGTTCAGGTAAACGGCATCCGCTTTGGTATCGACCCTCACGCGCATGGCATTCTCCTGTCGAAGTAAGCTGTAATTACATATTCAGTATCATCAATCGGTGTCACCACGCGCAACATAATGGTTCGCATCGGCAAACACTTGTAATGAGACATTCGATTTCCGGTGATCGAGGTCTCGTCGGGATCGCGCAATGCGTCTTCGACCCACTGCTTCTCGATCCCTCGTCGGGCGATCTGAAATTCGGCATGTTCGTCGTAGCGGATCATCAATGCCGGCTCCGATCATGCCCTCACCCCAACGTCTTGTTACTCTCCTTCACCTTCTCCGCGTCCAGATACACCTGCCCGCCCATTTCCTTGAACTTGTCGCTCATGGCGGCCATGCCGGCGGCTTGCTCGTTCTGTTTGGCGGCGTAGTCGCGCACGTCCTGCGTGATCTTCATCGAGCAGAACTTCGGGCCGCACATCGAGCAGAAGTGAGCGACCTTGTGCGCTTCCTTGGGCAGCGTCGCATCGTGCATCTCGCGCGCGGTGTCGGGGTCGAGGCCCAGATTGAACTGGTCCTCCCAGCGGAAGTCGAAGCGGGCGCGTGACAGCGCGTCGTCGCGAAGCTGGGCGGCTGGATGACCCTTGGCGAGATCGGCGGCGTGGGCTGCAATCTTATAGGTGATGACGCCGTATTTGACGTCGTCGCGATCTGGTAGTCCCAAGTGCTCCTTGGGCGTCACGTAGCAGAGCATGGCGCAGCCGAACCAACCGATCATCGCCGCGCCGATGCCCGACGTGATGTGATCATAGCCGGGCGCGATGTCGGTCGTGAGCGGTCCGAGCGTATAGAAGGGCGCCTCGCCGCACTCCTTCAACTGCTTGTCCATGTTGATTTTGATCTTGTGCATCGGCACGTGACCGGGGCCTTCGATCATCACCTGGCAACCCTTCTTCCAGGCGATTTGCGTGAGTTCACCCAGTGTCTCGAGTTCGGCGAACTGCGCGCGATCGTTGGCGTCGGCGATGGAGCCGGGACGCAGCCCGTCGCCCAGAGAGAACGACACGTCGTAGGCGCGCATGATGTCGCAAATCTCTTCGAAGTGCGTGTAGAGGAAGCTCTCCTTGTGATGCGCGAGGCACCACTTGGCCATGATCGAGCCGCCGCGCGACACGATGCCGGTGACGCGGTTGGCCGTCAGCGGCACGTAGGCTAGGCGCACGCCGGCGTGGATCGTGAAGTAGTCGACGCCCTGCTCGCACTGCTCGATCAGCGTGTCGCGATACATTTCCCAGGTCAGCTTGACGGGATCGCCACCGCACTTTTCGAGGGCTTGATAGATTGGCACCGTGCCGATCGGCACGGGTGAGTTGCGCAATATCCACTCGCGCGTGTTGTGGATGTTGCGGCCCGTCGACAGGTCCATGACCGTGTCGGCGCCCCAGCGGATCGACCACACCATCTTGTCGACCTCTTCCTCGACCGACGACGATACGGCCGAGTTGCCGATGTTGGCGTTGATCTTCACCAGGAAGTTGCGGCCGATGATCATCGGCTCGAGTTCGGCGTGATTGATGTTGCAGGGGATGATGGCGCGGCCGCGTGCAATCTCGCTGCGCACGAATTCCGGTGTGATGTGCTCGGGAATCTCGGCGCCGAAACTTTCGCCATCGGCCAGCGCGGCCTTCGCCCGGGCCAGCGCTTCGGCGCGGCCGAGGTTTTCGCGGTGTGCGACGTAGCGCATTTCTTTCGTGATGATGCCGGCACGCGCAAATTCGTACTGCGTCACCGGATGACCGTCGAGGCCGCGCAAAGGTTTCGCCTTGTTCGGGAAATCACGCGCGAGGTGGCGACCGGTGACGTTCCCGTTGTCCTCGGGCTTGATCTCGCGGCCGTCGTATTCCTCGACGCCGCCACGCTCGACCACCCAGGCTGTGCGCTGGCGCGAGAGGCCTTTCTCCACGTCGATCGAGACTGCCGGATCTGTGTAGGGGCCCGACGGGTCATAAACCCGGAACGGCGCCTCGCCCGATTCCTTCTGCAGGGGAATTTCGCGGAACGGCACCAGCACGTCGGCGAACCCTTCAGGTGCGCTGTAGACCTTCACCGATCCCGAGATCGATCCAGTCGTCACTTCGGGGACCATCAGGTCCTTCTTGCGCGTAATCTTGTTCATGATGTCCTCCAGCGTGAAGCGATATGGATGGCAATGGCGCGTCAGACGCGCATCGATAGGGCAAAGGCCGAGCGGTCCAGCAGCGCATCGCGCCCGGGATTGCCTCGAACTATGGCGGGATTTTTGATCATTTTCCGTCCCTTCGCCGGCATGACCCGGATCAGGTTCTAAGGGACTGTCTCAGCGCCCACGCGGCGCACCCCTCGGAACGTCTCTATTTCTAGGCCGTCCGGGGGGCGAGTGCAATGGGGCCTGCGCTTCGCGGGATGACGGGAAGATTTATATTGCCGCGTGTTGGACCGCGAGGATGGAAGCCGCTGTATGGCGCAATAGCGAAGCTTATTGCGGCGCACAAACAAAGCTTCGCCCAAGGCGCTCGCCACGTTTTCTTGCAGAACGCCGACTCGCGCTATACCGCAACCAGCCGCTCTGGGGGATTCGATGACGCTCACGCCCAACACGATCATTGCCGCCGCATTCATTTTTCTAATGCTCTACGCCTCGATCACCGATGTTAAAGCGTTGCGCATCCCCAACTGGATTTCGATCGCGACAATCGCGCTGTTCGGTATCTTCCTGCTCGTCGGCGGCAAGACGGTGGTCATTTGGCATCATTTGGCCGTCGCTGCGATCGTTCTGGTGATCGGCTTTAGCGTCTACAGCTTCGGCTTTATGGGCGCGGGCGACATCAAGCTGATGACGGCGGTGGCGCTGTGGGCCGGACCGTCGCATGTCCTCGAATTTCTGCTCTTCATGTCGCTGTTCGGCGCGGTCCTGGCGCTTATCGTACTTGCCGGAAGGCGCTTTCTCTTGTGGGATAAGGAAGGCTGGTCGCCGAGCAAGCTGTCGAGATTTTTTCCTGACTGGGTGCGGCGCGGCCTGCTGCCCTACGGCGTTGCGATCTCACTGGGGGCGCTCATGTCGATACCGTCAGTCATGTTATGAAGCGGGCTGGATTTCGCGCGATACGGCCCTGCACTCCATATTGGAACGCCCCCTCTCCCTCGTCCTCGCGACGCGCTTCCTGTCCGCCGCTCTTGTCGATAACATCAGCCGGGAATTCGGCGATGTGCGGGTCTCGCTGTCAATCAGCCGACGAACAAGATGGAGGCAGCTGCCATGACGAAACCCCACTCGACGATTGGCTCGAGAATGGCTGGGATCAGCGCATCCTGGCTGGCAAAGACGCAGGAGCCGATCCTCGAACCGAACCTCGAGATCATCGATCCGCACCATCATCTGTGGGACTTTCCAGAGCATCAGTATCTGTTGAAGGACATTCTGGCAGATACCTCGACGGGTCATAACATCATCAGCACGGTGTTCCTGGAATGCACCGCGTGCTTCCGCGCCGATGGCCCCGAGGCGATGAGGCCACTCGGTGAAGTGGAATTCGTCAATGGCATCGCGGCCATGTCGGCGAGCGGCGCCCACGGGCCGACGCGGGTGGCGACCGGAATCGTCGGCCTGGCGGAGCTCAGGCTTGGTGCGCGCGTCGAAGACGTCCTCCAGGCCCAGATCAATGCGGGAGGCGGACGCTTCAAGGGCATTCGCTATGTCGCGTCATGGGACGACAAAGAGCCTTCGATCCACGTTGGGCACACCAATCCCAGCCAGTTTCTCTACCAGGACGACAAGGCCTTCCACGAAGGATTTGCCGTGCTGGGTAAACTCGGTCTGAC
>JANOKV010000569.1:0-3839 GCA_031419415.1 Hyphomicrobiales bacterium
GCGCGGGCCCGCGAAGCCTTCACCGTGCACATCGTCAACACCCGCGGTGGCGAATAGGGCGGCGGTGGACGAGGTGCACGCCTCCCCATACCGCCCGCTTACTTCAGAACGCCACCCGGTCGCTGCCCTTGAGCTCGAGCAATTCGCGCGCATCTTCGGGCGTCGCAATTTCGAGTCCCAGCGCTTCGATCATCTGGCGCACGAGCTTGACCTGCTCGGCGTTGGATTGAGCCAAGCGTCCTGGTCCGCTCCACAATGAATCTTCCATGCCGACACGCACGTTGCCACCCAACGCGATCGATTGCATGGCGATCGGAAGTTGGTTGCGGCCAGCGCCCAGCACGCTCCACTGATAGTCGTCGCCGAACAGGCGATCCGCCGTGCGCTTCATGTGCATCACGTCTTCGGGGTGGGGACCGATGCCGCCGAGAATGCCAAACACGGACTGGATGAAGAACGGTGGCTTGACGATGCCCCGGTCCGCAAAATGGCGCAGCGTGTAGAGGTGGCCGATGTCGTAGCACTCTATTTCGAAACGCGTGCCGTTTTCAGCGCATATCGTCAGAATGTTTTCGATGTCGGTGAAGGTATTTTTGAAGATGCGGTCGCGACTGCCCTCCAGGTAAGGCTTTTCCCAGTCGTGTTTGAAGGTCTTCTGGCGCTCGAGCATGGGGTAGAGCCCGAAATTCATGCTTCCCATGTTGAGCGAGGCCACCTCGGGCTTGAACACCGCGCACGGCTTCAAGCGTTCCTCGATCGACATGGTGGGTGCGCCGCCGGTCGTAATGTTGATGACGCATGATGAGCGCTGCTTGATCACCTTGAGAAATGGCGCAAACGCCTCGGGCGATTGGTCGGGAAAGCCGTCCTTCGGGTTGCGCGCATGCACGTGCACGAGTGCGGCGCCAGCTTCCGCCGCGCCGATCGCGGCGTCGGCGATTTCTTCCGCCGTGATCGGCAGATGCGGCGACATGGAGGGCGTATGAATCGAGCCCGTCACGGCGCAGGTGATCATGACTTTGCGTTTTTTGGCCATCGGGTCCTCTTGCGGGCTTGACTGTCGGCCCCAGTAACCCCGCGCCGGGCCGTGACGTCAAGAACGACGGGTTTGCAAACGGGACCGAAGCGTGGTTTTTTTGCCGGTCGTCGGCTGCCGGGAGGGAACGCATGCGCGTCCAATCGCTGATCACAGATGCGGTCATTCGCGATTACCAGAATGACGGAGCGGTCCTCATTCCGGGCCTGCTGCGCGATCGCGTGGCGTCGCTGTCGGAGGCCGTTGCGCAGAACATGGCGGCCCCGAGCCCCTTCGAGCGCAGTTACAAACCCACGGACGGGTCGGCGATGTTCTTCCAGGATTATTGCAACTGGCAACGCATCGCCGGTTTTCGCGAGGCGATGCTCGAGGGGCCGATGGCCGAAGCCGCCGCCCTCTTGATGGCCTCGCGCACGGCGCGAATCTTTCACGAGCATGTCCTCGTCAAAGAACCCGGCAACAGTATGAAGACGCCCTGGCACCAAGATCAGCCCTATTATCTGGTCGAGGGCCGCCAGTCGGTCAGTTTCTGGGTGCCTCTCGATCCCATTCCGCGCGAGATCGCCATCGAATACGTGGCGGAGTCACACCGCTGGGGCCGCGATTTTCGCCCCCAGCGGTTCGACGGCTCAGCGCTTTATGCCGGTGATGACGCGGAAGCCGTGCCGGACGTCGAGCACGAGCGGAAGAATTTCCGCATTCTCGGCTGGCAGATGCAGCCTGGCGACGCCATCGCGTTCGATTTTCGCTGTCTGCACGGTGCCCCGGCCAACACCACGACCAATCGTCGCCGCGCCGTCTCCTTTCGATGGGTCGGCGACGACGCCCGCTTCGCCAAGCGGAAGGGCCGCACGTCGCCACCCTTCCCCCACCTGACCTTCGAGGACGGCGCTCCCTTCGAAGGCCTCGATTTCCCCATGGTCTGGCCGCGGGGGACGTGAGCGCAATGCTTATAGGTCGTCATAGTGTCCGCGACATTGTGCGACCTCGAGGAGGCGGTCAGCGCCCGATCCGGTCACTCGGTATATGAGCCTGTGTTCTTGATCGATGCGGCGCGACCACCAACCCGCGTAGTCGTGCTTCAGCGCTTCGGGATCACCGAGGCCCACAAAAGGCTGGCGCGAACTCTCTTTGATCAATCTCAAGAGGCGACGCAGTTTCTTGCGATCGTTTTCGATCCAAAAACAGAGGTCTTCCCATCCTTCTGGAGTGAAGACGATCCTCATCGCGCAGCTTTCAAAAGCCTCTCGAGTTCGTCGACGGACAAGTCCTTAGCGTAAACGCCGTCGTTTGCATTCGCGATGGAGCGCAAGAGGCGCTCTCGATTGGCGCGGCTTCGATTCAACGATGTGGTCTCCTGCTCCCCACGCAAATCGCGCAGCGAAATCAGTGCAACCGATGGTTTGCCCTCGCGGGTTATGATGACGGGTTCGTGGCTCTCGACAGCCTCGTCCATGAGGCGCTCGAGGTCAGCCTTTGCTTCGGCGAGTGTCTTGGCTTCCATGTGGGTCTCCTCCGTCATCATTCCCCATACCCCGTCTGAGTCTGCTTGTGCGCCTGAAGCGCGGCAAGCCGTTCGTTGCGCCAGCGGCTTTTGGCGGCGATCTCGTCGGTGGAGGGCGTCGTGCCCCAACTCGCCATGACTTTGGCGACGTTTTCTGGCCCGAGTACATCGGCCGTGTAAGGCCGCGACGCGAGCTCCGCCCATGCGGTGCCGAACCGCGCGCAATAGTCGGGAATGCCGCCCGGCGCGTTCAATTCGATCGTTTCGAAGGGTCCCATGAAGCTCCACCTCAGACCCAGGCCATGGGCGATGGTCTTGTCGAGGTCTTCGGCTGAACAATAGCCTTCGGCGACGAGGCGGAAGGCTTCGGCCAGCAGCACCGCCTGCATCCGGTTCAAGATGAAGCCGTCGATTTCTTTTTTCATTTCCATCGGCACTTGACCGACGCTTTCGTAGATGGCGCGGGCCCGCTTGACCACGCTGGGATCGGTCCACGGGGCGGGACAGAGCTCGACCACCGGCACGACGTGCGGTGGGTTGACCGGGTGAGCGATCAGGCAGCGCGATCGCGTGCGCAAATGCTCTGTGAAGCGCGACGCCACGATGGCCGAGGACGAGGATGCAATAATGGCACCCTGCGGGGCCGCGCTATCGAGCAGCTTCCAAATGGCGATCTTGGCTTCGATCGTCTCTGGGCCAGACTCCTGCACGAGGTCGACGCCAGCGACCGCTTCTTCCAGCGTCGCCACGCCCGTCACGCGCTTGGCCGCCCCCTCGGGGTCGGCAACCAGCCCATGTCGCGCCAGGTCATGCAGACTCTCGGCGACCAATCGTTGGGCATTATGCGTGGCTTCTGGGTTGGCGTCCCACGCCTTCACGTCCCAACCGGCTCGCGAAAAAACGTTGGCCCAAGCGCGGCCGATGAGCCCCACTCCGACGAGGCCGATGGTCGGCATGCCGTCCTCCCTGTGTCAGCCCGGGTGTCGGGCAGATATCCATGAAAGACACTATCATGCGCTCGGGCTCGCCTGCCACGCCTGACCGGCTTCGGCGTGTCCTATCGTCATTTACAGATGAGCACCGCGATCGGGCTGTGGGTGACCACGCGGTTGGCCTGGCTGCCGATCAGCAGGCGCGCGATGCCGCGTCGGCCATGTGAGGCCATGACGATGAGATCGCAGCCCTTGTCCTTGGCCGCCTCGAGGATGCCGTCCGCCGGGTAGCGATCCTTGATATGCAGCACCTCGCACGTCGCACCTGAAGTCTTGGCTTG
Organism: Hyphomicrobiales bacterium; assembly: GCA_031419415.1. Taxonomy (GTDB): domain Bacteria; phylum Pseudomonadota; class Alphaproteobacteria; order Rhizobiales; family Hyphomicrobiaceae. The sequence goes on from JANOKV010000569.1 coordinate 3,814, forward strand.
CAGTTTGACTGCATTGAGGATCTTGG
>JANOKV010000570.1:0-3480 GCA_031419415.1 Hyphomicrobiales bacterium
GTCGAGCACCGTCTGACGCTCCGCCTCCCGAGGGCCAAGGTGGTTCATGAGGTTGACGGCCGCCATGGCCAGATGCAGCCGGATTCCCGGCGTGGCGTCGTCGCGGGCGGCGAGCGCGCGCAGCTCGCCGTAGAGGTCGAGCACCGTCTGACGCTCCGCCTCCCGCGGGCCAAGGTGGTGCGTGAGGTTGACGGCCGTCTTGCCCCATTCCTCCGCGATGCGCATCGTTTGGGGTTGGATGGCATATGTTCGCCTGAACTTGGCGTGATCGGGAAAGTCCGTCGCGCAGCGACTGACGAACCACCACATATTCTCTGGTCGCGACTGCCATGCGCTTTCGACGAGGACCCGAGCGCCGCGATTATCGAGGTCGTGCAGTGTCTCCAGCACGAAGAACTCGCCGACGATGTCGGGCTCGAAAGGCCGCACTGCGGACTTGCCGGCGTCGCCGCTCATGGCCGCGAACAGCTTGGGGTGGGATTTAAATCGCCAGTCCGGCAAGAGATCGCGGTTGCGCGCATCGAGGCCGTTCTTCGCAGTCGCGATCTCGTCGGATGTCAGTGGCGCCGAACGCGTAGCTGCCATCGTGGCGAGCGCGAGCGCGCACTCCTCCGCTGCGATATCGTTCGCGCGATCTCCGAAGCCGTTTTCACGCGCCGCAGGCAGCCAGAACTTCTGACGATCTCGCGTGATCACGTCGCGCAGCAGGGCGGGACGGTCCCAGGCGCGCACGTCGCGTCCGGCTCTCATGGCGTCGGCCATGAGGTAGGCAAAGAGTGGCCTGGAGGCGGGGTCGATCTCCATGAGCTTGGCGAGCGTCGCCTTGCGATCGGCGGTGGCGGCCGGGGTGTCCCGTGTCACATGCTCGAAGATCGGCCAGACGTCGTCGATCGTGCGCAGCGGCAGTGGCTGCATGCGGCTCTGGGGGCCGGCGACGACCGGGGATGCGCCGGTGATGGTGTCGAGCCACTGGCCCTTGTCGTCGCGCTCGATCAATAGCACACGGACGGGCAGGCGCAGCCGATGGTCGCCACCCCGGTCGCGTTCTGCGAGGCCACGCAGCAGCGCGGCGATGGCGGTGGCGTCACGGCCGGCGTAGTCGACCACCAGCAGCGTCGGCACGCGCGGCTGCCAGCGTGACCAGCCGGGATGACTGCTGGTGTCGTCGTCGAGGAAGCCGGCATTCCAGCCTGCTGCCGGTGCGTGCTTGCGGATCAGCTCCAGTGCCAGCCGGCTCTTGCCCATGCCGCCGTCGCCGCTCATCAGCATCCAAGCGAAGCGCGGCTCGGGCGCTGCGAGGAACGCCATCAGTTGGGCCAGCTCCGCCTCGCGTCCGAAGAACGGCAGCGCCTCGCTCCAGTAGACAAAGCGGTCGGCCGGGGTTGATGGTAGTTGCTTCGCTAGCAGGTTTGGTTGGCGATGGTCGGAATCTGCCGCCCACGGTGGGCGAGTTCTGGCTCGCAACGTGGCGCGGGCGATCGCGAACGAGAGATGCCCGGCGTGGTCCGGTTTCACCAGCGAGATGTGGTCGGTGCCGGCAACTACCTCGTAGTCGGTCGGCCCGTGCGGCCCCCAGGCGCTCGACGGGGCAACCCAGCGATCCCCTTCGGCTAGCACATATCTCGGCCAGACCCGGTCGCGCGTGCTGGGCTCTTTGCCAATGGTCGCCTCGTCGGTCGCAAGCTGGCGCAGAAAGTCCGAGTCGAAGCCAAGCGCCACCAGCTGCTCGCTGGGGCCGAGACCGGCGATGGCGCCGATGCCGCCCGCGATCTGCCGACCGAGAGGAATGCCGGCCAGAGCCCATTCCACGGCCGCGCCCACGGCCGCGCCGATCGCGCCCGCCGCGACGTTCGCCATGCCGGCGGCGACGGTGCCGAGGTGTGGCGTGGCGTAATAGACGACGCGGCTGACGCGCAGCTTTTCCGGCCGGTCGGCCAGCATGTTCGCGAGATAGCGGCGCACGATCAGGCCGCCGAGGCTGTAGGCGAGGATGGCGATCTCGTCGTAGCGTTCGGGACCAAAGGTGTTCTCAATCTCCGTCGCCATCATCCGCGCGACGGTGGCCGGATCAGGTGAGGCGGACGTGGCGTGGAGGCCGGTCGAGAAACCGAACTCTTCGACATCCCAGTCCTGCGCAATCTCGGGATCGGTACGCAGCAACTCCGGAAAGCGCTCGAACGTTGTCGCCTTGGCACCCATGATGCCATGAATGAAGAGAACGAGTTTTCGACGCGTCTGCGTGGGCGGCCTTGCCCCCTGACTGTCTGCCGTCACGACGGCAGGTCGTGGGGCGCTCCATCGAGTTACCCACGTTGCAAGAGCCTTCAACAAGACGCACCCCCCACTCAATCCCCGTCGTCAGGCTATCGCTTATTCAATGCTCTGGCTCTTCCGCTTGAGCAGTTTCGATCCGTCCTCGCGCAACTCGCCCTTCGGATCGACGAACCGGTAGAGGGTCTGCCGCGTGACACCCAGCTCTGCGCACAGTTCGCCGACCTTGGTATCGCGCTTGGCCATGGCGGCTTGAGCGAGCCGCAGCTTGGCCAGCGTCATCGTGTAGGGGCGGCCGCCATGGCGACCACGGGCTCGCGCCGACGAAAGCCCTGCGATCGTTCTCTCGCGGATCAGCTCGCGCTCGAACTCGGCGAGCGCGGCGAAGATGCCAAACACCAGCCGGCCGCCGGGGGTCGTAGTGTCGATGTTGGCACCTTGGCCCGAGAGCACGCGGAACCCGACTTTGCGCTCCATCAGGTCGTGGATCGTATTGACGAGATGGCGAAGGTTGCGGCCGAGACGGTCGAGCTTCCAGACGATCAGCGTGTCACCCTCGCGCAGCGACTTGAGGCACGCGTCGAGACCCGGGCGATCATCCTTCTTGCCAGACGCCTGATCCTGGTAGAGCCGGGATGACGTCACGCCGGCCGCGAGCAACGCATCGCACTGCAGGTCGAGCACTTGCGACCCGTCGGCCTTAGACACCCGCATGTAGCCGATAAGCACGTTTCCCTCGTGTCATTTATACGCTCGATTGTGTGACACCGACCGTCACCGCATCATGGCTGGACAAATCAATCACACAACTCGTCACTTAAAGTATGGTTGGCAAACGATCTTGTCAAATGATTAGATGACATCGTGGAGCCGAACGCGGGGGGACGGCCATGCCGGCACGATTATCGCTGACCAAGGCGCAGCGGGATGCACTGCTCGTGCTGCCGGACACCGAGGAGGCTTTCGTTCGGCACTACTCGCTCAGCGGCGAGGATATCGAGATCATCGGCCGCTATCGCACGCCGGAGACGCGGATGGCATTCGCGTTGCAGCTTGGCGTGCTCCGATATCCCGGCCGCATGCTGCGTCAGGGAGAGGTCATGCCCCTCCATCTCGTTGCCTTCATCGCCGATCAGGTCCGCGTGTCGCCGGACGCAATCGTCGGCTTCGCGCGCCGGCAGCAAACTCGATACGAGCATCTGGCGGCTC
>JANOKV010000571.1:0-2845 GCA_031419415.1 Hyphomicrobiales bacterium
GCGTGACGTACTGTGCGGCAGTGCCGTTGGGCCGGCCCCACGCCGCGTTCCACACCCAGACTCTTTCGCCGATGCGCGCACCCGGCACGCCGTCGCCGACACGATCGATCACGCCGGCGCCGTCGCTGTGCGGCACTACCAGCGGGAAGGGCATGGCGCTGTTGCGTCGCCCGGCCCGCGACTTCACGTCCGAAGGATTCACGCCCGAGCAGTGCAAGCGGACTCGCACCTCGCCAGGGCCGGGAGCCGGGTCGGGCCGTTCACCAACGCTCAGCACGTCTCGCGCGGAACCGGTCTTCTTGTAATAGGCGGCTTGCATGTCTCCATTGCCTCGTGAGGTTCCGCGGGATCGATAGTTTGCCGCCAGTTGCAGCCCGCGTTGGACGTCGCCTTCGAGGTCTGTCAATCAATCGGTCGAACGGTGCTCTCGACCCGGAGCAGTCTGTCGTCGCTAAAGAAAGCGGCCGTTCGCATGTGTCGGTCACATACCGCCGTCGGTCCTAGAAGGATCGCTTGACCTCAGACTCCCCCTGGAAAAGCACCGGCATTCACACATGTCGTGCGCTACGCTGTGGCGGTTTTCACCTTGTCCAGAAAGGTGTTCAGTTCACCGTCGAGCTTGTCGTCAAGCGTCAGGCGCGGTATGACGAACTTGGCCAGTTCAGCCTTTGTGTGGGTGATCGCATCTACGGTGATCCGCTCGCGGCCGAGGTCCACGCCGGCAATGTCGGCCTCGCTACACCTGAAGGCTGCCGCGACGTGCTTCTTCGGGTAGTACCACTCAATCCCGTTCCTCGTCCACACGTGAATGTTGTCGGGAAGGACGCCCTGGCGCTCAAGGGCCGACTTCTTCACGTTGTACCTGGCATCCAGAACAACGAAGAGACGAGGGCGGTACGGGCTCGTCGCTAGGTCTCCAAAACCCTCTGATAGTGTCTGCACCTTTTCAGGAACGCGACCATCGCCGTGCGAGACGACTATCGACACGCGCCGATTGGGTACGTGAAGCGTGAAGAGGCGTGAGATGAAGGTATCGCACGGACCCTCGACAACAACGACCGCCGCCGGCATGTAGAGGTGGTCAAGGTCATTCCCCAACATCCGGAACTGCAACTCGTGAAGCTCGGCGGTCGACTTGACTTGCCGCGTTGCCACCACATCGCCGCCCTTTTCGACGATGAAATTGTTAGACAGCACCTCTCTGTCTAGAAACAGGTACGAGTGAGTCACGACGAAAACTTGTTTTAGGTGTGGGAAGTATTGCTTCCGAATCTCCTTGTCATACAGGGCGCGAGCGAGAGCTGCCTGAATCTTTGGACTCAGACCAATTTCAGGCTCGTCGACCAAGGCTACTTGGAAGTATTCGTCGAAGAGATGACCAAGGAGCATGAACAGCAGACGAGTACCGCTGCTGGAATATTTCAAACTCTTCCCATCAATGTCCACGTACCAAGGGCTCATACGCTCACGCGTGGAGTCTGTACGAAGCATCTGAATCTTCGAGCCAAGCAACTCCCCGGCAAGCGCGACCAGACGATCCTGTTGAACATCGGTCAAGCCTCTGATCAGCTGCTCCAGCTGGCGCGGGTTCTGGTCCTCGTGGTGATGCCCAGACTCAAGCTGATTGACGATCATGTCGTAGTGCTGCTTTCGCTCGTCACTACCGTGCGCAGGCTGCGTATTGATGACGTCGATTGGCGAGTAGCGATTGCACGTTAGTAGGCACGCCCGATGGTCGAGCACCGACAGCATCTGCTTGAGGATGAGGCTCTTGCCCGAGTTGTTTGGCCCAGAGAAGACCGTCGATGGACAGTCCTTTCGCGAGGCGATGAGGGCATCGATCTCCGGTTCGAACTCAACGCTGAATCTGGACAAGTGGTCGTAGTTAACTTCTTCCCAGTGCAAACCCATTCCCGGGTGCGCAACCTTTCGGGAGAGCTTGTACGCCACCGATTCGTCTCGTCGAACGCTTTCGTCGATCTGTGCGACCGTGTACGGGCCATCGAAGTTGATGCCGTCGCCTCGGCCGATATACAAGTCTGCCTTCATCGGATTCTCGGTTTACGCGTCCGGTCATGCACTGATTCCGATGCGATTGTCGGGCTGAACTCGCAGCTGCCAAACCAACTCAGCGTGTAGCCTCTAGGTTAGAGCAAGTGAGCGAATGCAGCACGTCGCGGCCGTGACCGGCGCGTGGGGCTTCCTTTAAGTGACGCAATACCTGGGAAGCCAAAGGTTCGCAATCATGCGCGAGATCTGGCAGCTTTGTTCAGCGCAGGTCTGCTGGATCATCCCGGGGGGATCACCGCTGACAGACTTGTACGGTTACTGACCGCTCTCGGCCGACAGCCGCCACCCATCACGATCCGCTCTCCGCCCGACACCTCCTCCATCGCGCGCGCCCATGACGCACAAACGCAATCACCCCCCACCCGGCCCCTGAAATCCCCCCGCCCGCAGCGTCACGACCAAGGTGTCGCGGTGCCCAAACCCGTCCGCCGAAAGCGGCTGGATCGGCGTGGTTTCGTGGATCACGCGAGCGTCGTCGAGCAGCAGCGTGGTCCAGGGCTCGGTCATCGTGAAGCGCAGGCCGCTCGGGCCGTCGGCATCGAAGACGCGCGTTTCGCCGCCCTTCACGCTCCTGCGTGCGATCAACAACACCGCCACCAGATCGACGCCGTCTCGGTGCGCGCCCTCGGGCGTGGGGCGCCCGATGCCGCCGGCCGTGTCGATGCGAAACGGATGGGCTTCGACAAACCACGGCTGCGCACCGCGCAGCGCCGAGGCCCGTGCGGCCAGCCACTGCAGCAGGCGCGGCCACTGCGGCTGGGCCACCAAGCCGGCG
>JANOKV010000572.1:0-6348 GCA_031419415.1 Hyphomicrobiales bacterium
TGGTGGGTTCGGCATTCAATGATCAGATGTCAGGTGGTAGCGCGCTCAATATCGACAATGTGTTCGAAGGTGGAGGCGGCAACGACGTTTTGAACGGCGGCGCCGGCAACGACATTCTCGTCGGCGGTACAGGAGCCGACCAACTGTTCGGGGGAGTTGGGTTCGACACGGCCGATTACTCCGCCTCGGCAACCGGCATCACCATCTTGGGGGCTACTGTCACCGTGGGTGGGGTGCCGACACCGGGCTTCGTCGGCCAGACGACCGGCGGCATTGCCACTGAGGCGACAGGTGATCTTCTTCTCGACATCGAAACCGTCATCGGCACGTCATTCAATGACGTGTTGGGGGGCAACGTCGTCGCCAATATACTGCGTGGCGGAGCCGGCGACGACTTGATCCTGGGAGGCGGCGGCGCCGACATACTCGACGGCGGCGACGGCAATGATCTGCTCGACTATTCAACGTCGGCGCTCGGCGTCAGCGTGAATCTCGCGACGGCTACCGCTTCGGGTGGTGACGCCACGGGGGATGTCATCGCCAATTTCGAGGCCGTGCGCGGCTCGTCCCAAATCGACGTGCTGATCGGCAACGCCGTCGACAACCAGTTACTGGGCGGCGGTGGCGCCGACACGCTGGTTGGTGGCGACGGCAACGACACGATGATCGGTGGCGCCGGGGCGGATGCCATGCTCGGCGAGATCGGCGTCGATACGGCTGATTACTCATCTTCGAGCCTTGGTGTGACGCTCGCTGCGGCGAGCTCGGGCGGCCAGCCCATCGCCTTCGTGGGTCAGACGACGGCGGGGGTAACGACGGACGCCACGGGGGATGTCCTCATCAACATCGAAAACATCATTGGTTCCGCACTCAATGACTCCATAGGTGGAAATATCCTTGCAAACACTTTGCAGGGCGGGGCTGGCGTCGACACACTCAATTATGCGGCTTCGGCGGCTGGTGTGGCCGTCAATCTGTCGACGAATACGGTCTCGGGCGGCTATGCGACCGGTGATGTGATCTCCGGCTTCGAGAATGTGATCGGCTCCGGCCTGGCCGACGCTCTCACGGGAGACGACCTTGGCAACACGATCCGTGGTGGCGCTGGCGCAGACGTACTCGACGGTGGCTTGGGCCTCGATACCTTGGACTACTCGACGTCCAACGCCGCCGTCAGTGTCAACCTGGCAACCAACATCGTCACCGGCGGCCACGCGTCGGGCGATATCATCTCGAATTTCGAGAACGTCATCGGCTCTGTATTGGGCGACTTGCTGATAGGCGATATTGGCAACAACGTCTTCGTCGGCGGCGCCGGCGGCGACCAGATGATTGGCGGCGCCGGCGTCGATACTGCCGACTACTCGGGATCGACGCTCGGCGTGACGCTTCTGTCAGCCAATATCGGAGGGCAACCTGCCGGTACCGGATTTGCGGGCATAGCGAACGCTGGCGGCACAACAAGCGATGCGACCGCCGACATCCTGCTCGACGTCGAGAACATCATCGGCTCGGCGTTCGATGACAGCATCGCCGGAAACGCTCTCGTCAACAATCTGCTGGGCGGCGCCGGCATCGATATGCTGAGCTACGCGGCCTCGACGGCTGCGATAAGCGTCAACCTCTCGACAAATGCGGTGTCTGGCGGCTATGCGGCTGGTGACGTGATCTCGGGTTTCGAGAATGTCACCGGATCGGCGCTCAACGATGTTCTGACCGGTACCACCACTGACAACGTCTTCATCGGCGGCGCCGGCGCCGACCAATTCATCGGCGGTGCAGGCATTGATACGGCGAGCTATGCTACTTCCACTGCTGGGGTCACCGTACAACTCAATTCGAACGCGGCCACGCTCGCTAATGGCGGTACGACGGGAGGCGACGCAACGGGCGACCTGTTCAACACCATCGAGAACGTGATCGGCTCTGCGTTCACCGACGACCTGCGCGGCACGACTGGTGACAATAAGTTGGTCAGCGGCGCAAGCGGTGCAACGCGCGAGTTCCTGCGCGGAGGTAGCGGGGCCGACTTGCTCGTCGCCAACGGATTGACGGCGGGTGGCGTTGACCTCCTGACCGCATTCAACGCGGCTCGTGTTCTGCAGGGCGAGGGACTCGGCGATGGAGGCATCGCCGGCATCGATACATTCCGAATACTCGACGGCTTCAACGTAATCAGCGGTTGGGTGGCGGGCGAACGCATCGAGCTCGACCAAGCGCTCGCTCAATCGGGCCGCGTGAACTTGGGCACGACCGCCTACGTGCGACTAGACACCGACACGAGCGCCGGTAACGGCGGCACGAGCACCGAGACCTGGGTCATAGTGGGGTCTAATGCGATGGATGACGCCACGTTCACCACCGCTCTGACCTCGGTTCTGTCAAACGTCTTTGTCGACCCCTTGTTTATCGCCTGATCCAGCCTTACCCGGCGCCGGTGACAAGTTGGCGTCGGGCTCCACGTGTTTTGGTCAGGTCCGATTTGGAGGTGATGATGTCATCGAGGCACTCTTCACAGCTACAGAACAGCCGCACGGAGTTGCGCCAAGCCATCATCGACTGCCGTTCTGCCTTCATGGTGGTCGGAGCCTTCAGCCTCGTAATCAATCTGATGCTGCTCGCACCTTCGATCTACATGCTGCAAGTCTACGACCGCGTTCTGACGACGGGACGTCTCGAGACCCTGCTCATGTTGACGCTGATTGTGGGCGCCGCATTGCTGGCCATGAGTGTGCTGGAATCGCTGCGCACCATGATCACGATTCGCATCGGCATCTGGCTCAACAGCCGTATTGGACCCATCCTGATCGAGCGGTGTGTGCGTGCCAAAATCAAGGGCGATGGCGCTGGCGCCCAACCCATGCGTGATTTGACGCAGATCCAATCCTTCATTGCCACGAATGGCCTTGCGTTTTTCTTCGACGGACCTTGGGTGCCGATTTTCCTGCTGTTGATTTGGCTGCTGCATCCGCTGCTCGGCACAGTAGCCATCATCGCGACGCTGGTTTTGCTGGGTCTGACGCTCCTCAACGATCTCTTGACCCGTCGATCGACGATCAGGGCCAACCAGGACCAGGTCGTGGCGACGCAGCAGATCGACGGAGCCATCCGCAACGCCGAGGTCGTTCATGCCATGGGCATGTTGCCGGCTGTCATCGACCGCTGGCGTCAGGTGCATGGCACGGGAATGGTGGCGTTGCTTCAGGGCGCAGAAATCGGCGGCATACTGCAGGGCCTGACCAAGTTTATTCGCTTCTTTGTGCAATCGGGTGTGCTCGGGCTGGGGGCCTTGCTGGCGGTGAAAGGCGAGTTGTCACCCGGCGCAATGATTGCCGCCTCTATTCTGCTGGGCCGTGGACTGACGCCTGTCGAGATGGCCATGCAGGCGTGGCGGAATCTGGTGACGGCGCGCTCGGCCTTTGGACGCATCGACGGGTTGTTACGCAGCCTGCCACCGGAGCCCGAACACATTCGGCTGCCGCATCCAGTCGGCCGACTGACCGTGGACAATCTGCGATACGTGCCACCAGGATCCGGGAAACCAGTGCTGCGGGGTGTCTCGTTCTGCGTCGAGCCGGGTGAAGCCATTGCGATCATCGGCCCTTCGGCTGCAGGAAAAAGTACGCTCTGTCGATTTCTGGTGGGCATTGCCCAGCCGACGTCCGGAACGGTGCGGCTGGATAACTCCGAACTCGCTCACTGGAATCGAGAGCAGCTCGGAGCGTCAATCGGGTATCTACCACAAGCGGTGGAACTATTTTCGGGCAGCGTGCGCATCAATATTGCTCGTATGGCGAGCGACCCCGACGACAAGGCCATCATCGACGCGGCCAATCTCGCGCAAGCGCACGACATGATTGTCGAACTCGACGAAGGCTATGAAACCCAGATCGGCGATGCAGGCACGGTCTTGTCGGGAGGGCAACGCCAACGCCTTGGACTGGCTCGTGCTGTTTATGGAGAGCCTTGCCTCGTCGTCCTCGATGAACCCAATGCGAACCTCGATACGGCAGGAGAATCGGCACTTGCTGCAGCCATCGCTGAACTCAAGGCGCGAGGAACTGCGCTGATCATCGTCGGACACCGGCCTTCCACGCTCGCCCAGGCCGACAAGTTGATGTTGCTTCGCGATGGCCTGATCGAGTTGTTCGGACCGCGCGAGGAGGTGCTGCAGAAACTTCGCGACGCGGCCGCGCGAAGGCGCGCCGCTGATGAACGAGCGGACCTCTCCGGTCAGTCGACGGAAGCTACCGCCGAGGTCTTTCGGGAACCGAACTCCAGAGAGGTGTCCAGTCCATGACCACAACGACACAGTTAGCAACGCGATCGGGTGGCGGACAACTCCGGAAGGTCCAGCCGAGCGACCCCGCCGTTCTCGCGCTCCCCGGCACGGAGAGCATATGGGTCTCGATCAAGCAGCCGGCCACCCGAGGCATGCGTTTGATCGTGGTGTTCTTCGGTACATTCGTGGTGTGGGGATCCTTCGCCCCCTTGGATGGCGGTGCCATAGCCCCCGGCATCGTCAGCCTCGACGGTAGCAAGAAAACCGTGCAGCATCTGGAGGGGGGTATAATTGCAAAGCTCAACGTGCGTGAGGGCGACGTTGTGCAGCTCGGGCAGACATTGCTGGTCCTCGAGAACGTGCAGCCGAGAACCGTGTTCGAAAGTCTGCAACAGGAAGGCCGCACGCTTGCCGCTGTCCGCGCGCGGCTCGAGGCTGAGAAAATTGGCCTAGCGGAACCCTCGTTTCCTGCATCCCTTACTTCTGCCGAGGATCAGGGCGCGCGGCGCATCGTCGAGGATCAGGCGCACCTCTTCAAGACGAGGCTCGAAATGCACCGAGCCCGTCTCGACGTGCTGAGCCTGCGCATGGCGCAGATCAAGGAACAGGCGCAGGGTTACGTGGCGCAGGTCACGAGCGCCGACCGTCAGCTCGAGCTCATCGCCGACGAAGTGACGAGCAAGACACATCTTTTCGCGAAAAATCTCGTTTCGAAACCTGAATTGCTGAAGCTGGAGCGTGCCGAGGCGGAAATCGGAGGACGTCGCGGCGAGGCATTGGCTGGAATTTCTCGAGCCATGCAACAAATCGGCGAGGCCCAATCGCAGCGCCTGGCGCTCGAAGCGGAGCGTTCAGACCAAGTCGCCAATCAGCTCGACGACGTGCGACGGCGCCTGGCGGAGGTGGAGCAGAAGCTCGATGCCAGCCGCGATATTCTGCACCGCACGCTCGTTACCGCGCCGACTGAAGGTATCGTTCTCAACATGAAGTTCAAAACTGCGGGCGGCGTCGTGATCAAGGGCGAACCGATCATGGACATCGTGCCGCTCAATGACGGATTGTTGATCGACGCCAGAATAAGCCCAAACGATATCGATATCGTGCGCGTGGGCCTTCCCGCTCTCGTGCACCTGACGGCTTACAGCAGCCGCTCGACACAGAAGGTCAACGGCGTCGTCAAGCTGCTCTCGGCAGACCGACTGACGGATGAAGCGACCAAACAATCCTACTTCCTCGCCCGAATTGCCGTCGCGAAGGGCGAGGTCGAGGCGCTGACGCCGAAGGTCGAACTCATCCCGGGAATGTCGGCGGAAGTCATGATAGTGACCGAGCAGCGAACGCTACTGCGCTATCTGATGCAACCCTTCCTCGACGCAATGCGCCGCAGCTTCCGCGAGGCTTGAGTCTCTGGCCAACCGCAAGACCCGGAGGTCCCGCAAGTGGTACGTCGCGCAAACGTGAACGGAAGAGGTCACGGGGGGCGAAGCGTCCATGCAGACGGCGCGTACTATGATAGGCAGAATGTTGCAGCGCACATGCCGAAGCACTCTGCATCGGGCTTTATTGCAGCATGCGTGCTACGCACCGCCACAGAGGCCGGTTTGGGTCAATCGCGTCGCCTACGGTTCGATGGCGGGACACGTTTCCATCTCCATGTCGACTGGTACGGGCTTTCAATTACCCACAACTATTGTCATCCGCAGCGTCGCACCGGCGCCGAAATTCTTGAATCGCGGGAATCGGTTGTGATTCCTTCTCGAGCACCCGATTCGCAATCCGGGGTGCTCGATGGCGGCGAAAATCACCAAATCTGCATCGGAATGTCGATCCAACGACGCGAAGGATAGAAGTGGCGCGCAAGACTGGGTCGATCGCGAGACGGTCGACGGCACGTTCAAGGACGAACGTCTTGGCCGACGTTTCAGAACACTGTTGGCGGACATCGGTGGCGCGATTGGTGAAAGCCTGCCCTTTGCCTGCCAGGACTGGGCGAACACCAAGGCTGCATATCGCTTCTTCTCGAATGAGCGCGTCGATGAAGCCGATATCCTGAGCGGACATTTTCA
>JANOKV010000573.1:0-3121 GCA_031419415.1 Hyphomicrobiales bacterium
AACGTCGTGGCCGCGCGCAGCACTCCAGATGCGGCCGCGTCCCGTCGGCATGAAGCCGAGTTTGGCGAGCACGCGCTCCGATGCCGGGTTGTCCAGAAAATGCGACGACGTGAAGAGCGCCAGCCGCCCCACGTCGAAGCCGTGCCGCACGACCGCGCGTCCTGCTTCAGTCGTATAGCCCCGCCCCCACCACGCCCGGCCGAGCCAAAAGCCCAACTCGGCCGTGTGCGCGCTGCGCCGAAAGTAGCCCACGCTGCCAATCATGCGACCGTCGCGAACGATGGCGAAGCGCGCCTCCCCTCGAGACGGTGCGAGCCAGATGTGCGCCCTCCCCTCGTCGAGCGGATGGGGAATATCGCTCGTCATCCGAGCCACCTCGAAATCCCCTGCAATGGCCATGAAGTCGGCGACGTCCGTCGGCGCTAGCGCGCGCAAAACCAAACGCTCTGTATAAATCGGAGAATTATCGTGACCCGTCATATCGAGCCCTTTTGCACGTTCGTCGAAGGGCCAAATCGGTATGCCACCAGATCTGGACGCTGTCGCATCTAAGCATCCTGGCATGGCGGTTGCGCTGGACCTTGCTCTGCCTCGAGAACGACAAAGGGGAAGACGTGTACCGTCTTCCCCTCCTGATCATACGCCGGGGTCAGCGTGGAGGCCGACCCCTCGTGCAACGAGATCGGCTTTTACTCGGCCGCCTCGAGCTTCTGTGGTCGGACCGAGATGAAGATGCGGCCGTTGGTTTTGGTATTGAACTCGACCTTGCCTTCGATCTTGGCGAAAATCGTGTGGTCGACGCCCAGGCCGACGTTGTCGCCGGGGTGCCATTTGGTGCCGCGCTGGCGCGCGATGATATTGCCCGAGATGACGTTCTCGCCACCGAATTTCTTGATGCCGAGGCGACGGCCTGCGGTATCGCGGCCGTTGCGGGATGAGCCGCCTGCCTTTTTGTGTGCCATGGTCTACTCCTTCGCGTGCGGGTCGCGGCGCGCCGCTGTCAACCGCCGATGATGCCTGTGATCTTCACCGTCGTCTGGTGTTGACGATGGCCGCGCTTGCGGCGCGAATTCTTGCGGCGCCGCTTCTTGAACGCGATGACCTTGTCGGCGCGGCCCTGCTCGACGACTTCTGCGGTGACTTTGGCGCCGGAAATGAACGGCGTTCCAACGACTGGTGCAGCGTCACCGCCGACCATTAGGACTTCCGTAAACTCGACGGTAGCGCCCGCATCAGCCTCGATTTTCTCGATAATGATCTTGTCATTGGCCGAAACGCGGTATTGCTTGCCGCCTGTCTTGATGACAGCGTACATGCTCAATCCCCTGGGTTTTCTTGTCCCGCGTCCTTCGGCGCCACCGTGAACGGCGGACTTGGATGAGCCTCGAACAGCGCATTTACGCCCGGCAGCGAGACCACCGGGCGAGGTTATCTGTTATTGCCCAAAGGAGCGTTGCGGTCAACGTGAATTCGACAGTGCGGGCAGAGGAATTCAGGGCGCGCGGTCGAAAAGCTGCTGGCGCAAGGCCGAATAGCCAGTTGAGCCTTGCGGACGCGCTTGGGGCGCAATCGGTGCGGCCCGTTCCAGGCGCGGAGCAAGCTCGGCGCGAGGCGCGCGGGGGCGCTCGGCCTTCGGTCGCACGGGCACAGCCTGCGGCGTGACCATCGACGGGTCGATCGACGCCTCGTCGGCGTCTGGATTGATGATTTTGACGGGTGGGCTCACGGCTGCAGTGGCTGGGGGAGCCTGCGGAACGTCCAGGTCGCCACCAAGGGCAACGCGAGGCCCCATGGTCGGCTCGGTCCACACGCGCGGTGGCAAAGGCTTAGCTGTGGTTGCCGCCATTGAGGGGTCACTCACCGCCGCCGAGGAGGCGATCGAAACCGACGGCGTCCAAACCCGCGCCGACCAAATGCCGGCCGCAAAACAAACTCCGGCGAACAGCATCACCCATGCGACGTTGGGTACGCGCTTCTTGGGGCCACTGTCGGAATGCCAGACGAACCCGTCCCGGGGAACATGATAACGCATACGACGACCCTCAAAATCGACCCAAATTCGTATCGGAAAGAATGATCCGATCGCAGATGCGAAAATCGGGCCGGAATGTCGGCTCGATACCTTCGACAACCCGATCGAACACGTTGCGTTCCGCCACGTCGTAAACGAGCGCGAAACTGTTGATCAGCGCTCCGCCACAACTGAACATCACCTTTTCGTAGAAGATCTGGCCCTGGCCGATGCCGGAGATGACGAACCACCCTTGCCCGCCCGTGCGATAGGTGACGTCGAAACCGCGGTAGGACCGCGCCTCGATCATCCGGCGATAGGCCGCCGGGGTCGCGCGGTCCCGATTGCGCAGCGCGCCGATCAGAAGTTTGGCTGAGCCGGATCGTGCGACGTAGAGATCGCCGTCCCCGCCGTCGCTCGATCGCTCGAGGCGAAACAGGCGATCGGGATAGCGCAAGGACACGCCATAGCGAGTGTTTCGATAGATCTCCCAACCGGACGCCGACGGTTGCGCTTCGGCGGACCCGCCCCCGAAAAGTAACAGCAGTGCGAGACTGAACCATCGAGCCATGACACGCGATCCCGAATGAGAGACGGAAAACGTGGACGTCAGGGCGCGGGTTCCAAAAAACGCTTCCAATTCCGCGAATTAGGCGGTGCCGCCAAGTCGGCCTATTCGGCGGCTTCCACGCGCCCGATCGGCAAGGTGTTGACAGCGCCGATCCCGACATCGCGGACAGGCGTGCCCGCGCGCCGTTGCGCCTCGCGCATGGTGCGGCGCAGATCGGCGAAGTACGGCAGGTGCTCGACCTCGATGCCGTGGCGGGGCGTGCCCTTGAAATGCGTACGCACCCAGGCTTTGCGCTCGGCGATTTCGGCCAACATCTCGGCTTTGCCCGCCATCTTCGCGCGACCCATTTCGAACTCCCGGATCCAGCGGACCTGGCCCTCGCAAATCCAATTCAGCGCCGTGTCCGAATTGAAGAAGGCGAGAAAATAAAGGCCAGCCCAATCGGGCGGCACGATGCGCATGTAGAGGTCGAGTTCGTTGTTTTCGGGCACGAGCACGCGCTGGTCGAGATAGTCCAGGTCGATGAGATAACCGGTCGC
>JANOKV010000574.1:0-1653 GCA_031419415.1 Hyphomicrobiales bacterium
AGGACTCGAACCTCCACGCCTTGCGGCGCTAACCCCTCAAGCTAGTGCGTCTACCAATTCCGCCACGACCGCAACTCGTGTACGAGCGGGCTCGTGAGTAGCAGACCCACGGGGGCCGGACAAGCGGCATCGAAGCCCCCGCATCAGGGGCATTCAATTCTCGACCTCACGCCAGGTGTCATCCCGCGGTTTGTCCTCGGCATCCAGCCCTCCACAGGCCTGAGCCCAGCCGAGAGACGGACCCCGGTGACACGCACCGGATGACAATTCTTGGCCGGGGCCTTGCAGGATGAATTGAATTGCCCTGGTCCCCGCCAGACGTCACTCGCATGACGTCTGGCGATTTGCGGCTTTTCACCATACATTTCAGGCCATGCATGCGCCGACAGACACCCACCCGATGGCTGGCACACACCCTGTGGTCGAATGGTGCATCGCCGATGCGCCCGTGGACTACGCGACCGCGCTGGCGGTGATGGACGCACGGGTGGCGGCGATCCTGGCGGGGGAGGCGGCTGAACTCGTGTGGCTGCTGGAGCACCCTGCGCTCTACACCGCCGGCACGAGCGCGCGCCCCCAGGACCTGCTGGCGCCCGACCGTTTTCCTGTCTACCAGGTCGGGCGGGGCGGGAAGTACACCTATCATGGGCCGGGCCAGCGCATCGCCTACGTCATGCTCGACGCGCGTCGTCGCTCGGGCGACGTCCGGGCCTTCGTAGCCAAGCTGGAAGCCTGGATTATCGAGACGCTGAGGGCCTTCAACGTCGAGGGCGGCAGGCGGCCTGATCGCGTGGGTGTGTGGGTACGACGGCCGGACCGCGGGCCGCACGCCGAAGACAAGATCGCCGCGATCGGCATCCGGTTGCGCCGGTGGATCAGCCTGCACGGCATCAGCCTCAACGTGGAGCCCGACCTCGCGCATTTCGACGGCATCGTGCCGTGCGGCATTGCGTCCGGCGTGCATGGCGTGACGAGCCTGGCCGACCTCGGCCGCATCGTCAACCTCAGCGAGGTCGACATGGCGCTCGAAGCCGCGTTCGTGCGCCAGTTCGGCTCCGTCCAGCGCATCGAGGTGTTGGCGCGGCCCGCCTAGCCCTTCTTGCCCGGGGGCGTCGCAGGAGGCAGGGTTGCAGGCGGAGCGCCAGGAGCGGGCGTGGCCGGGGTGTCCTCGGGCTGGTCGTAATAGAGATACCCGTCTTCGATCGAGACGACCTCGGTCCCTTCGACCAGCTCGTATTCGTCCTCCTCACTGTCGTTGAGGCGGATGATGCAGCCTTTCAGGCAGATGTTCTCCAACACCTGATTGGGCTTCAGGACGTGCTCGATTTTTTTCGCGCCGTCCTCTTCGACGACGGTAATGCGGTGCTCTTTGTCATCGCGATTGGTCACCGAGACAGCGGCGGCCGGCGTCGCAAGAGAAACCCCGACGAAAACGAGGGCGGCAATTACTGGCAACTCGTGCGCCCGAAAGGCCATGCAGGGCTCCATCCTTTTTGCGGGCCCGTTCTAGAGCATTTATCCGCCGAGAGTGGCGTCAAAGTTGCCGCACTTGTGGCGTCGCGTAAACAGTTCATTCCGAGGGTGCCGCCTTCGCCAAGAAATGCCAGACCCCATCCGCGCCGATGCCGAGCCGCCACCATGTATAGCGTTTCG
>JANOKV010000575.1:0-11180 GCA_031419415.1 Hyphomicrobiales bacterium
GTTTCCATCGAGGCGCGCGCGGCGTCTATCGTGTCCCGGCAGGCGCGGAATTTGACGAGCGGCGTGAGGATACGAATGATCTGCGTGGCGTCGTTCGCGCCCGTCTTCGCCTTGTCCATATAGGAAGCCGCCAGCATCGAGAGCGCGAGCGCCTGCTCCGCCGGCACCAGGATTTTCATGATCTGTCGGCGCAGCAGCGGATGCTCGATGATGCGCGCGCCGAACGCGCTGCGATGGCGGGCGACCTGCATGGCCTCGTTGAAGCAGCGACGCATCTGGCCAGCCGCCCGCACGCCGTGCGACAGGCGGGACATGTTCACCTGCTCCATCATCTGCTTGAGCCCCTGATCCGCCCGGCCGATCAGATAGGCTTCGGCCCCCTCGAACACGATCTCGCAGGAGGCCAGAGATTTAGTCCCCATCTTCTCTTTCATGCGCACGATCCGGTAGCTGTTGCGCGACCCGTCGCGCAAGTAGCGGGGCACGGCAAAAAGCGCGACGCCAGCGTTACCGGCCGGCGCACCGGCAGGGCGCGCCAGCGTCAGCGCAATGTGGGCATCGGTGTGCGAGGAAAACCATTTGTCACCGTAGAGCCGCCAGACGCCATTCTCCTGGCGTGCCTCGGTTTCCAATTGCCCGACATCTGAACCGCCCGCCCGCTCCGTCATCCACTGCGTGCCCTTCCACAACGTCTCGAGATTGGTCGACGTCATTCGCGGCAGCAGCTCGGCCTTCAGCTCGTCGCTGGCAAACTTGGACAAAACTTGGATCGAGGCGTCCGTAATGCTGAGCGGGCACATCATGCCGAATTCGGATTGGGAGAAAAGATACTGGAACGCGTACTTGGCGGCCAATGGTGCGGGCCCGTCCCAGCCGAACGAGCCCGACTTGTGGCACATGGCGTGCATTTCGAAGTCTTCGAAGCCGATCTTCTCCATCTCCCGATAGGCCGGATGATACTCGATGTCGTCGACGTCGCGGCCGAATCGGTCCCGGTGCTCGAGCTTGGGCGGATTGCGCTCCACCTTGCGGGCGAGTTCATCGAGGCGCCCGCCTGCGACTTCACCGAGTTTGCGAATGTGTGGCTCGAAATGGCGCAGAACCGCAGGGTCCATGTTGGCGCGCAGAGAGGCCTGAAAACTCGGGTCGATATCGTAGAAATTCATGCCCTGGCAGTCGGGTGCGATGGGCGTGGCTTTGCCACCGGTTGGCACAGCTTCCAAGGCCGATGTGATGCTCGCCGCTGGACTGATCAAATTCATGGATGCCGATCTCCATTCTCGAAAGCTGCGTCACGTCGCGTCATCTGGCGTCGTCCGACCCTTGTCGAATGAGCCCCGCGAACCAGTCCTCTAGCCGATCGTGGCCGAAATCGCCAATCTCGCGCGCGCCTAAACCCCCACCCGGTGCGCCCGCAGGAAGCTGCGCACGTGACGCACGGCCAGCGGTATGCGCTCCTTCGTGTCTTTCCAAGGATAGAAGGTCGCCTGGCCGTTCGGCGCGAGCATGGCGGACTCCATGGCGACCGCATAGGGATGGGCCGGTACATCGTCTGGCATGATCAAAACCGGTGTCTGGCAAGCGCGCACGAAATCCCGCGACACCGTGAAGACGAAGTCGGGGTTGGCGCGATACATCTGGGTCAAGAACGCATCGATCATCGGCATCGTGACATCGGGGCGGCGTTCGCAGAGCTGCGGACCCCAGCCTTTGATGTTGTTCTGATAGAAGAGATCGGGCGCTTCGGGTCGATACCCGCTCGGCTGCGACAGGACAGCCGCCACGATGCGATCGGGTGCGCGCCGCAACAGGTTCCAGATGAACGGCCCCCCGATGCAGAAGCCCATCACCATGAATTTGTCGACCCCTAAATGATCCATCAGGCCGAGTTGATCATCAGCATAAGCATCCCAGGGCCGCTCGCTCTCGACGGGCCCCGTCGACTGGCCGCCGGTAGCGTTGCGCAGGTCCATGGCGATGCAGCGGTACTCGCCTTTGAATTCTTCGATCGCGTCGAAGGGCGACATTTCGGTGAAAAACGAAAGCGTGGAATTCAGGCCACCCCCTGGAAGGATCAGAAGCGGATATCCAGAACCGGTATCCTTATAGTGGAGCCGAACAGAGCCTTTTTCATAGAACGGCATGGCGGCGTTCCTTCCCTGAGCGTTTCCTCGTTTCCCAAATTCGGCGATCAGCCATTCTTGCGCAGGCTAGCACACAACGACTTTCGCGCGCCCACTTTGGGACAGCACCGCCACACACCTCGCCGATGTTACGCGGGAAGCACTTCCACCCATTGACGCCCTTCGATCAGTCATGCTCTCGTCGGTCGAGAGTCCAGTCTGGATCGGGATATCGACACGGTGGGGGGATCGCCCGTGAAACACATACGAGCCTGCCTGTCTGTGACCCTTGTTGCGGTCGCCCTTCTTCTCGTGATGCCAACCCAGGCCCAGGCCCGCCGAATCGCGCTCGTCATTGGTAATGGCGCATACAAAGAAACCGCAGCGCTCACAAACACGCGCAACGACGCCACGGACGTTTCCGCAGCATTGAAACGGCTCCAATTCGAGGTTCTCGAGGGACTCGATCTCGATAAACGCGCCATGGAGCGATTGATCCGCCAGTTCGACCAGAAGCTATCCGGCGCCGACATCGCGCTCTTCTTCTATGCGGGGCACGGTATCCAGGTCGCCGGGCAGAACCACCTCGTCCCGGTCGATGCGCGCCTGGCCGCCGAAGGCGATATCGACTTCGAGAGCCTGCCGCTCGATCTCATTTTGCGCCGCATGGAGCGCGAGGCGAAGACGTCGGTCGTACTGCTCGATGCCTGCCGCGACAATCCCCTGGCGCGCAATTTGGCGCGGACCATGGGAACGCGTAGCGCCAACATCGGCCAGGGCCTGGCGGAGGTAAAAACCGGCATCGGTACGCTGATCAGTTTTTCGACCCAACCGGGCAACGTCGCCCTCGACGGACAGGGACGCAATTCGCCCTATGCGACGGCGCTTTTGAAACAGATCGAGGCGCCGGACCGGGACGTGCTCTCGATGTTGGCCGCCGTGCGCGGCGAGGTCGTGAGGTCGACCGGCGGCAAGCAGGTGCCGTGGGAGCACACCTCGCTGCTCGGTCCACTCGTGCTGACGGCATCGGCCAGTGCCGCGCCGACCAATCCCGCACCGGCAGCGCCCGCAACCCCACCCCCGCCGTCGAAAAACACAGAGGCCGCCGACGCCTGGCCGCGCGTCATGGACTCGACCAGCACGGCCGTCCTCGAAGCCTTCATTCGCCGCTATAGCGACACGATTTACGGTGATCTCGCCAAGGCGCGTCTGGCCGACCTGACCAAGCCCAAACTGCCCACTGTCGGCGCGGGGGGCCCGGCCCTCAATCCGCCACCCAAGAACGAGATCGCGCGCGGCCCCTCCGCGAACTGCGTCGACGTTTTGGCGTTCCTGAAAAATACCGGAGCGTTTGGCGCCAAACCAATCCAGGCAGCCGCCTACGCGGATCGCGTCAGTTATTTCAAACGCGGCCAGATTGGGCGCACCGAGCTCATCCGCATCGCACGCGAGTACGAGACCAAGTATCCCACGCGCATTTATGAGATCGACGACAAGACGATCGCCATCACCGCTCAGCCCAACGAACACTGCCAGATCAAATTCGAGTACACCTACCTCGCGCGAAATTCCGCCGAGGAACGTTCGGGTCGTGGCGCTTCGGAGTTCATGGTCAGAAAAGTCGGGTCGGGCTTCGAAATTATCGCCGAAACCGGCGATATCCTGTCGCGCGATGTCCGCACGGCGAAGTAGGCGATCTTTCACCCCTCCTTTGGGCCAACCCACGCCGCCAGAACGCGGGCCAAGGCGTCGCCGTCGCCCGGAGCAGCCTCGAGATTGGCCGCCAGCCTGCGATAACTCTCGCCCGCCGCTTTGTGATAGCCGCCGTGGGCCCCCATGTCGGCGAGACCTTCGGCCAAGTCCGCCATCTCGACGGCCCAGCGCGCCGCCTTGTCGCCCAACTCCGGCGCAGAATTGCGCACGCAGCCGAGGAGACCGGGGCGCACTGCGTCGAGTTCCCCCACCACCCGATCCAGCAAACCCACCTTCGCCGCCGCCGCCAGAACGTTGGCGAGCAGCGCCGTCGCTCCCTTGTTGGCGGCTGAAAATAGTACTTTCATCTCGGTCGCTTCCGCCAAACCATCGCCCAGCGGAAGGACCGGCATACGCTCGCTCGCCAACGTCATCAGCACGTCGCGATACGGTCCAGAAACGTAGAGCCGTGTCTTCATTTTACCCCCCGGCGGCGGTCCGATGATGCCCCCGTCGGAGTAGAGTGCGCCTGCGGCTTCGACCGTCCGGGCAATGCGTAAGGTTTTGCTCGGAGTAATCGAATTGCAATCGATGTAATGCAAACTCTTGCCGTTCAGTCGCGCGGCCACGGCGTGCGCCAGCGGCTCTGCTTGATCGGCCGGCACGATGGACAAAAAGGTATCGGCCCGCGCAATCACCTCGTCGAGGTTCGACAGGACGCGAACGCCGGCTTTCTCCGCTCGCTCCCGTGTGGCGGCCGAGCGCCCCTCGAGTGCGGCAACGACCTCGAAGCCGCTCTTCTTCAGGTCGGCGGCGACCCCGGCCCCCATCGATCCGAGCCCGAGAACGGCAATGGTCTTCGGGGCAGAACGTGTAAGCGTCGGCATAGTCGGCCTCCTGTGGTTTTTGCGCTGGTCGGACCTGCCAATCCTGGCGGGCAATCACGGTGACAGCGCACGATGACGGCTGGCCCTGCTCGGCGTTCACTCCCTATGTCTCGGAGATTCGACAATGATACGCGGGCGACGGCCGAAGAGAAGCAGGCGCGCGAACGCCAGAAACAGAATGGCCAAAATACCCAGGGTGGTCAGCGCGCCCGGATAGCGCGCCCAGAGCAACCGCCAATCGACCAGCCCATCGCGTACAGCGGCGACGTCGTCGGCGAAATCGCCAAAGTCGAATATCCCCATGCGGAGCATCATGCCGACGGCCGCAGCCTGATCGCGGCTTGCCAGAATGGCCTCACGCACCGATCCCGACGAGAGCACCAGCATGCGGGCCGGTTGGGCCGCCACTGCTGTGAGCAAGCGGTGGCCGGCGCCACGCGTCAAACCCGTCATGTAGCTCGATAGGTTTGCGAGATCGGACTCCGACAGAGCGCGGGCGAGGTTGCGCAACTCACCATCACCGAGTTCGAACAACGGCTCGCGCACGCTGCCTTTCAAGGCCGCGAGCCGTGTCATGGCCACGCGGTCGCCAAGCCCCAGAATTCGAGCGAGGCTCACCTTGTTGAACTGATCTGAGGTGTTGCGGCGAAAAATTTCCGTTTCGACGACGGCGGCGAGGCGATCCCCCGCCAGCGCGGCCCATCCCAGCGCCGTCTCGAGCGATCGGGTCTCCCGCGCGATCACGAGAGCAGCCGCGGGCAATCGTTCGACCGCCTGATGCAGGGTGCCGTCAGCGACGCGGCGATGCAGCCCCGGTTCGTTCTCGGATGCCAGCACCAGCGCCACGATCTCGTCGAGGCGGGCGAGATTTTTGGGGCTCGTGTTGTCGACAAATTGCCGAAATGCCGCGTCGCGCTCGGCGATCTCCAGCACTTTGGCATGCGCGCGGCGGAACTCGTGCCAGATATCGATGATGCGCTCGGCGGAGGCGGTGGAGATCTCGCGCAGGTGCTCACCGATCTGGTCCCCGACGGCGCGTCCAATTTCTTCCTGCACCTTGTCGCGGGTGGCTGCAGATTTCATTTCGGCGGCTATGATCGGCAGCGCGCCGTGCCGCAATTCCCAGACGTCCTTGGCGATTAAGACAACGCCGACGCCGCCGGCGATGACGGAGACGACACGGCTCAGCACCGCGCCGACCAGTCGCTGTCCGACGCGCGCCGACAGCTTGGCGAGTTGCCGCCGCACGATCAACACGATGGCGCCGGCCAACGCCTCCTTGCCTTCGACCAGCACTTTGCCTGTCGAGACATTGGCGGCACCTTTGCTTGCATCGAGCCCAGCTTCCCGGCCCGCATCTAAAGCCACCACTCCGGCAATGGTGGTCCCATAGCGCGGGCCTAAAAACGCTTCGAGGCATCGCATGGCCGGCTCGGCCGCGTCCGCGGTGGCCAGTTCCAGCCGCTTGCCGATCTCCCGAGCCACACCCAGCGCAACTCTCTCGACGACGTCCTTCATCGCATCGGACCGATAGACCCGTTCGGCAGCCATGGTCGCAAGCTGGGTGGCAGACTCCTTGCTGAACAGCGAGCTGATCTGTGTCGTGAACCCGGTTTCCGATCGAATTTCCTCGATCGCCTTATCGATCAGCCCGGCGAGACTCTGGTCGACGCCGTTGCGCCGCCACTCGTCGCCGACGGCTGCTTTGTAGTCGAAACCGCGCAGGCCGCTTTCGAGGGACTTCTGGGTCAGAACTTCAATGGCTTGCTTGAAGACGGCCTCATCACGGGTCTGACACGCTTCGTAATCGGACCGCGTCAACGGTGCAGAGCTTGTTTGCGCTGACACCGGATGCGCCAAGCCCAACAGCATCACGCTCACGACCGTTGGCAGAACGACAGCAAGTCGGGCAGCTCTCTTGATCACCGATCGTTCCTCGAGGTGGTGCTGCCGGGCTGTGCTTTCCATACAGTCACACGCGCCTTGGTTGCGTGCGGAGCATAACGTCTTTTGCCGACCATGGTCTGCGACAATGGCACACTCATGGCGTCGTTCTGGGGAAGGGAAACGAACCAGTCCCGGCGATGAGCTTTAAAACTCAAAAAGGAACACGGTTCCAGAGCGGGCCGGACTCGTGGCACAAACGGAGCGATCCGGCGCCATCTTAGGAGTCGCGCGTGAACCAGGCCGCCATTG
Source organism: Hyphomicrobiales bacterium (assembly GCA_031419415.1). Lineage (GTDB taxonomy): Bacteria > Pseudomonadota > Alphaproteobacteria > Rhizobiales > Hyphomicrobiaceae. The sequence goes on from JANOKV010000575.1 coordinate 6,899, forward strand.
CCGCCATCGTGGGCTACGTCCTCGTGCAGTTCATCATCGGCGCGTGGGTCTCGCGCCGGATGACATCGGACCAGGACTATATCCTTGCCGGCCGATCCCTGGGAACAGGGCTCGTCGCCTTCTCGGTGTTCGCCACTTGGTTCGGTGCGGAGGCGATCGTGGCGTCGGCCGGCGAGATCTACGAGAAGGGCCTGACGGGGGCCATCACCGATCCTTTCGGCTATGGTTTTGCATTGGTCATCGTCGCGCTTCTCCTGGCCGCGCCCCTTTGGCGGCGGGGGCTGACGACCTACGCCGACCTGCTCCGGCAGCGTTACTCCCCCGCCGTCGAAAAGGCTTTCGTGCTCGTGCTGCTTCCCGGCTCGTTATTTTGGGCCGCCGCGCAGATCCGTTCATTTGGGCAAATCCTGAGTTCGACGACCGGCATCGAGGTGCAGACGGCGCTGCTCATCGCCGCAGCGTTGGTAGGGGTCTATTCCATCGTCGGGGGCCTGCTCGCCGACGCCATCACGGACGTCGTGCAAGGGCTGGCGGTCATTGTCGGGTTGGCAATTCTGGCCATCGCCGTTTGGACACACCTGGGCGCGCTGCCCGAGAGCGCACGAGCGATCCCACCCGAGAGGCTCCTGATCATCCCTCCGGGTGTGGGCGACGGCTGGGCAATTGTCGAGCGATTGGCCATCGTCATTTGCGGCAGCATCGTCTCCGTCGAGCTGATCTCGCGGTTCCTCGGCGCCGTATCAGCGCCCGTCGCACGCACAGGCACGCTGATCGGCGCCGGGCTCTATCTCTCGGTCGGGCTCATTCCAGCGTATCTCGGGTTGGTCGGTCCGATCTTAGCGCCGGGCCTCGATCAACCCGAACAGATTGTCCCGAAACTCGCGGAGCTACATTTGTCCGGCTATCTCTATCCGTTCTTCATCGGGGCGCAAATATCGGCCATTCTTTCTGTGGTGCACGCGGCTCTTCATGCGCCTGCGGCCCAGGTCTCCCACAATCTGCTGACCCCGCTCGCCCCCACCCTATCGCCCCGCGCGCGCTTGACGAGTGTCCGCGTCACGGTCCTTGGCCTGAGTATCGTCGCCCTGCTTCTTGCCCAGTCCGTCGACCGCATCAAAGAACTGGTCGAGACCGCATCTGCCTTCGGGAGCGCCGGGGCGTTCGTGGTCGCCATGTTCGCCCTGTTCACACGGTTCGGTGGACCGGCGGCGGCGCTGTCGTCGTTGGCTTCGGGAATCGTGGTGTGGGCGGCCGGCCGTTATCTCCTCGGCCTGGAATTTCCCTATCTCGTCTCGATTGTTGCGGCCCTCGCAATTTACATGGGCGTCGCGTTGCTGGAAGGGCGAGCGCCAACGATCGAAGGCAAGGCTCGACCGGCAGAGCTCTGATATTGTGTCACGGCGACAAGACGGGGGCGCCGTGGCCATCACTGTGCCGAATTCTGCTGCGCGCTGGCAGCATGCCAAAGCAACTCTGGAGCCATCATGACCATCGACGCATTCCGTGCGCGATCGCGCTGTGTTCGGCTTCTATCGACGCGTTCCCTCGACATTGGGCGTCAGGCGACCTGCCATCGGGAGACATTGTCGTGAACGTGGCTGTGAAGACGGCGGCGCCGCTGCTCGAGGTCAACGGCGTGACGTTGCAATACAAAACCAAGCAGCACTTGGTGACGGCCACCTATCGCGTCAGCTTCGATGTGTTGTCTTCCGATCGGTTTGTTCTTCTGGGGCCGTCCGGCTGCGGAAAATCGACCCTCTTGAAGGCCGTCGGCGGCTACATGGCGCCGACCGAAGGCACGATCAAACTGAAAGGCCGCGAGATCGTCAAACCCGGTCCCGATCGCTGCATGGTCTTCCAGGAGTTCGACCAGCTTCTGCCTTGGAAAACGGTGAAGAAAAACGTTACCTTCGCCTTGGAGGCGTCCGGCAAACTGAAGGGCAAAGCCGCCGAGGAGAAAGCGCTCCAGTACATCGAAAAGGTCAATCTTACAAAGTTCTCTGATTCTTACCCCCACACCCTCTCAGGCGGCATGAAGCAGCGCGTCGCCCTGGCTCGCGCCATGGCCATGGAACCAGATATTCTGCTGATGGATGAGCCCTTTGCAGCCCTCGACGCCCTCACCCGCCGAAAAATGCAAGAAGAGCTGTTGCAGCTCTGGGCCGACATTAAATTCACCGTGCTGTTCGTCACCCATTCCATCCCGGAGGCCGTGCTGATCGGCAACCGCATCCTGTTGCTGTCTCCCCATCCTGGACAGGTGAAGGCTGAAATGAACAGCGACGGCAGCGATCCAATCGATCCAAGCACCGGCCAGAAACTGTCCGACCGAATACACGATATGCTGTTTGCAGACCGTATCGAGGAGGTGCAGCCCCATGCATGACACCATTCGTCCGGATCAGAGCGCCAGCCGCCCGGAATACGTGCGCGAGACGGTGGACGACAGCGGTTTCGGCGTCGTCCAAAAGCCGCTGACCCCATGGGAGCAGATCTATAATCAGGCTTGGCTTCGCAAGATCGCCATCCTCATCGTCATTGCTGTACTCTGGGAGAGTTATGCGAGTTGCATGAACGCGGTGAAATTTGCCGGCGATTGGAAAATTCCCGTCGCGCTGGCCAACAGCCTGCCCGATGCGGTCTACTGGCCGGCGGCCGCCAGCGTTGCCCTGGTGAATTGGGTTTTCTGGTTTGTCGAGGTGGCCATTTCGACACCGCGCATGGTGTACAACGGCTGGGCGACGGTTCGCGCCGGCGCCTGCGAAGAAAACCCTCTTCTGGTGCCGAAATTCACCGTCTCCATGGTGGCGCTTTGGGAGGCCTTGTGGACCGGCGACCTGCTGAGCAAGGTCGTGAACTCCGTTCGGTTGCTGCTTCAGGGCTATGCAACGGGTCTCTTCCTCGCCACCATCCTGACGACGCTCGCTATTCTCACGACCATCGGCAACGATTTCCTCGAGACGCTGACGGCGATGTTCAACCCGCTGCCGGCCATCGCACTGTTGCCCTTGGCTCTCATCTGGTTCGGCCTGGGTGACAAGTCGATCACCTTCGTACTGGTGCATTCCGTCCTATGGGCGGTGGCGCTCAACACGCACTCCGGCTTCAAGTCGGTGTCCAACACGATGCGTATGGTCGGGCGGAACTACGGCCTGACAGGAATTCGCTACGTCGCCCAAATCCTCATACCGGCCGCCTTCCCTTCGATTTTGACGGGCTTGAAAATCGGTTGGGCGTTCGCCTGGCGCACCCTGATTGCAGCCGAGCTCGTATTCGGCGCGCAATCGGGCAAAGGTGGCCTCGGTTGGTTCATCTACGAAGCCAAAAATCAGCTCGAGATTCCAACCGTCTTCGCGGGCCTCGTGAGTGTCATCATGATCGGGCTTCTGGTCGAAAATCTCATATTTCGCAAACTCGAAGCGGCCACGGTCCGCAAGTGGGGCATGCAGAACTAAGGGCGCGGGACTAAAGTGGTAGCGACGGTCCGCCGCATGGTAGATGACCCACTTCGCCCCCATTCCTCCAATAGTGAGCACTGCGCCTGCAACACGCGATGGTTCGCGCTCGGCAAAAATTAACAATTCGACAACCCGAGTCGGCGCAAAGTCCGCCCAGACGTTAACCATGCTGGGTCGCATCCCGTATGCGGCGAATACAAGAGACGCTAAAGCGTACCATCGAGACTCGTGCCAACAACGACGGAACGTGAATCGTGCCATTCCCCCGTATGAAATGCCATGTCTTCGTCGACTTCGACGGGACCATAGCCACCGTCGACACCACCGACCTTCTTTTGGAGCGGTTCGCCGATCCTGCTTGGCTCGATGTCGAAGAAGACTGGAAAGCTGGGAAAATAGGGTCGCGCGAATGCCTCGTGCGCCAGATTGATCTCGTCCGGGCAACCCCGGCCGAGATGGAAGACTTCGTCGAGGGAATCGACATTGACCCAACGTTTTCAGCGTTCGTCGACCTGTGCATCGACGGCGGCCACGACGTCAGCGTCGTCTCCGACGGACTGGATTTCACAGTCGGGCGGGTTCTTCGCCAAGCTGGTTTGGAACTTCCATTCTTCGCCAATCGGCTGGAGTACCTTGGAGACAAGAAGTGGAAACTGACATTCCCCTTTTCCCGGAGTGACTGCCGGGCCTTGTCGGGCAACTGCAAATGTCAGTTTTCTGAAGCCGCGACCGGCAAGATCCGCATTGTCGTGGGGGATGGTCGATCCGACTTCTGCGTCGCATCGGGCGCCGATCTCGTCCTGGCGAAATCCGCCTTGGAACGG
>JANOKV010000576.1:0-5290 GCA_031419415.1 Hyphomicrobiales bacterium
GCGCCGCCAAGGACTGGCTCGCGCCATGATGCTCCACCTGTTGTCTTGTTGCGGTGATGCTGTTTCTATCGAGCTCGCCGTCCATCCTGATAATGGGGCCGCTTGTTCCCTGTATGCATCGCTCGGCTTCGACCCGTCAAATCGCGAAGAGAATTTCTTTTGCGACGGGGAACCACGATTGATCATGGTGCGCTCGCCAATCAACGGGTCGCGAAGCCGTAGGGCGCAATACGCCCGAAGTGGGCTATTGCGCCCTACGGCCTACGGATCTTCTCGAGCGGTCGCTTCGCTGCATTTTCACGGTCGCTGCCACCCTAACTGGACCATCGCGCGCGGCACAAACTCCGTCCTCACCGTATTCGGCCCGGCTCACTCACGACAGTCCCAATATCTCTCCCGTCGAACTCGACGACGCCAGCTTTCCCTTCGAAACCGATCGTTCGCAAGCTCGGCCCCGTTGCCACCCCGAGCGCCAGGCCACACCACCATCTGCCCACCACCAACACCCAACCAAATCACGCCCCGCAACTGCGCCGTGCGGCGTCGAGGGTGTTTTTCAGGAGGCACGCGATCGTCATCGGTCCGACGCCGCCGGGCACGGGCGTGATGTGGCCGGCGATTTTTCGGGCCTCTTCGAACGCCACATCGCCGACGAGCCGGTGCGTGCCGTCTGCCCCAGCCACGCGGTTGATGCCGACGTCGATGACGGTGGCCCCCGGCTTGATCCAATCGCCGCGCACCATCTCCGGACGCCCGACCGCCGCGATCAAAATGTCGGCGCGACGGGCGACGCTGGCGAGGTCGCGGGTGCGCGAGTGCGCGATCGTGACCGTACAGTCGGCCTTCAACAGCAACTGCGCCACCGGCTTGCCGACGATATTCGAACGTCCGATCACAACGGCTTCGAGGCCCGACAGCGAGGGCCGCACGGATTGCACCAGGATGACGCTGCCGAGCGCGGTGCAGGGCACGAGGCCCGCCTCCCCGATCGCGAGCCGACCCGCATTCAGCGGATGAAAACCGTCCACGTCCTTGGCGGGATCGACAGCTCCCAAAATGCGCTCGGGCGCCACGTGCGCCGGCAGTGGCAACTGCACCAGAATGCCGTGCACGGCTGGATCGGCATTGAGCCGGGCAACGACAGCGAGCACTTCGGCTTCGCTGGTCGATGCCGGCAACCTGATCTCGTTCGACGTCATCCCGCACTCGGCGGTCTGGCGCACCTTGTTGCGCACATAGACGTGGCTTGCGGGATCATCGCCGACGAGGACGACCGTCAACCCCGGAACGAGGCCGTGGCGCTGGGTCAGGTCGGCCACGCCGCGAGCGATCTGGGCTCTGAGGTCGGCCGCGATGGATTTGCCGTCGATGATGCTCGCTTGGGCCACGGCGCTCTCCTGCTCGACCGGCGCCTGCCCTAGCGGACCAGATCCTTCAGCGTATCGATGACGACGTTGTTGAGGAACATGAGACCCAGCAGCAGGAAGATCGGTGAGATATCGACGCCGCGCAGGTTGGGCAGAATACGGTTGATCAGGCGTCGGATCGGCTGCAACAGCGGCTCCGTCAGCGCCTGCAGCGCGTTCCAGATGGCGCGCACGGTCGGGTTATAGGCGTTGACGACGTTGAAGCCGATCAGCCAACTCATGACCACGCTCGCCAGGATGACGTACCAATAGAGACTAATGACGTATTGAATGAATTCGAGAACCCTGATGATCATTCATGCGCTCGCTGGGAGATTAGCTGATCGTTCGACGTGTACCGACCCGCCGGGCGCCCCGCAAGCGGATTGGGCTTGCCGGGGGCGTTTCATGCACGGCCACCGCTGCGTTGCAGCAGCACGCCTTCATCCGATCTCGAGCACCACGCGTCCGCGCACTTTGCCGGCCAGAATATCGGACGCAAGCGTCGGCGCATCGGCAATCGGCCGGGTCACGGTCATGGCCGCAAGCACCGATGGGTCGAGGTCGCGCGCTAGACGGTTCCAGGCAGCGATCCGTTTGTCTTTCGGAGCCATGACGCTGTCGATGCCAGCCAACGTGACGCCGCGCAGGATGAACGGGGCCACGGATGCGGGCAGGTCCATCCCCTGCGCCAGGCCGCACGCCGCGACGCAACCGCCGTACCGGGTCATCGCCAACGCGTTGGCGAGCGTATGACTGCCGACCGCATCGATCGCGCCGGCCCAACGCTCTTTGCCCAACGCCCGCCCAGCCGCTGAAAGCTCGGCCCGATCGATGACCTCTTTGGCGCCCAGACCCTTCAGGTAATCGGCCTCGCCAGCCCGCCCCGTCGAAGCGATGACGTGATACCCGAGCTTGGCGAGCAGCGCGACGGCGACACTGCCGACGCCACCGGCCGCACCCGTCACCAGCACGGCGCCCTTCGCCGGTGTGACGCCGTTGTGCTCCAGAGCCATGACCGCCAGCATCGCGGTATACCCCGCCGTCCCGATCGCCATGGCTTGGGCGGCGGTGAAGGCCGCCGGCTTGGCCACCAGCCAGTCTCCCTTCACGCGCGCCACTTGCGCATAGCCGCCCAGATGTGTTTCCCCCAGGCCCCAGCCGTTGAGGATCACCGCGGCCCCCACCTGGAAGGCAGAGTGACTGGACGTCTCGACGACGCCCGCGAAGTCGATCCCCGGAATCATCGGCCAGCGTCGCACCACGGGCGCTTTGCCGGTCAGCGCAAGGCCGTCCTTGTAGTTGATCGTGGAGTGGCTGACCCGAACCGTGACATCGCCCTCCATCAGGTCCGATTCGCCCAATTGAGCCCAGTCGAGGCTCTGTCCGGCGTCATTTTTGGTCAACAGAAAGGCATTGAACGGGGTCATGCGGGGGCTCCGTGGCGGGGCGACGGTGGCGATGGGCGGTCGATACGCCATGCCAGTCGATGTGTCGAGGCAGGTGAACCAAACCGGACGAGGCCAAGCTAATGTTGCTGGATCGCAACGGATTCACATTCAACTGAACGGATGTCGAACCCATGTGACGGCGTGTTCACCGCCCTGTTAGCAAGGTTATACTGTCCGGTTTTGTCTCAGTGGATCGCCGCATCTCCAAGTTATTCAGTGTAGTTCCGACATTTTTCAACAAATCCTCAGGCTCGACTATCCTAGACATCTAAGTTGCAGGTGCGCCTCACTGTGACTTCATCACGATTGGCCATAAGGCGCGTCGAATTCTTTCAAGCGTTAGCGATTGTGCTGCGCCGCACAATAGAATTCACTTGGCAAGCTCGTTCAACCTATCTTAATGGTTGTTCATCGGGTGCAGACCATCTGCATCAATCGCCTGTAGAGCCGATCCTTCGGCAAGGAGGCACCATGGAACTGAAGATGAGACTCAACGTGGCCGCTGCGGTCATGTCGTTCATTTTCCTCGCGGCAATCGTGTTCGGAATGATTTGAATTCGACGTCCGAAACGCAGTGCCGACCAAAAGGTGCGGGTGACACGAATTAAAAAAGGCGCGGGTGACCACAGGTCTCCGCGCCTTTTTTCATGATCGAAGACCAAATCGTCAGCGCTTCAGCAGATACCCAGCCAATGCGCCCACCAAAGGATAGATCGTGCGGTTCGTGCGCAGCAGTGGAACCACTTGCTCGATGGTTTGCGAAATTTGCGGGATCAGCGTCAGACCAGCAAACAAGAACGCCAAAACGAACACGGTCACGAGTGTTGCGCCCGACGGTGGCCGGATTTCCTTCAGGATCAGCGCCCCGGCGTGACCGATGATCATCACGATGGCCGCGTAGAGAAACGCGTCGACCAGGATGTCGTTGGGCGGTGCAGGAAGGATGCTCGGCGCCAGCCCCTTGATCGGCGGCACGAGATACCACGCCCCCGCAAGCTGAGTTCCAAACTGCACGATGCGCGGCAGCAGGTTCATGTCCCTCTCCTTCGAATCGACGGGCGGCGGCGAATTTTGGCACGCTAGCAGTACAGGTCCAGATTGACACCTTCGGCTGAATGCCCGCAATTCAGCCGCATCAGCGCATTACTGACCCCGCGTCCTCCCCAATCCGATCCTGGTCACCCGATGAACCCTGCGAATTATCCTGTCTCCGGCATACCGGCCGTCGATGCCTATCTCGATGGGGGGTACGCCAGTGTCGTCGGCATGTCATCGCGTTTTGCGGCGGCCATCACCTGTGGACTGCTGCGCATCCAATCGGAGCTGGGCGTCGCCGGGCCGATCGCCGAGATCGGGACGTTCGAGGGCCGCTTCTTCATCGCTATGGCGCACGCGCTGACCATCGGTGAAAAGGCCCTCGGCATCGATCTCTTCGATTGGCCCAATCCGGAAGTGATCGACCGCTTCCACGCCAATTGCGCCAAACACGGCGTCAGCGATGCTCGGCGCATCACGTGGAAGGCGGACAGCCGCTCCATGACCCCTCAGGATCTGCTGGCCAAACTCGGCGGCGAGAAACTGCGCCTCTTCCACGTCGATGGCGAGCATTCACGCCACGCGCTCAGCCGCGACCTCGCGCTGGCGACAGCCGTGCTCGCGCCCGGCGGCCTCATCGTGCTCGACGATATGCTGCACCCCGGCTACCCCACCCTGATGGTCGCCGTACAGCAGTACCTGGAAACCAACCCCCAGATGTGCGTGCTGGCCATCATCGACCGCGAGACGATCGTGGCCGCCACCAAGTTCGTGATCTGCCATCGCGACTGGTTCAAGCGCTACGAAGAGCGCCTGCTCGTCGATTACGAAACCAACGTCTGGCCGCTGGGCGCCGACTTCGAGCCGCACTGGTGCCTCGTCCTGTCACTCGACACGCGGCTGGCGGAGATTACGTGAGTCGCTCGAGCGCGCGCCGTATCACGCGGCGCGGTCCCGATCGATTTCCGCGCGCGGATCGTAGTTGAGGACGGGTGCCAGCCAACGCTCCGTCTCCGCCACTGACCACCCCTTGCGCCGTGCGTAGTCCTCGACTTGGTCACGCTCGATGCGGCCGACGCCGAAGTAGTGGCTCTCGGGGTGCGAGAAGTAGAGCCCCGACACTGCCGACCCGGGCCACATGGCGAAGCTCTCCGTCAACTGAATGCCGGCCTGCCCCTCGACGTCCATCAAATGCCACAGCGTCGCTTTTTCCGTGTGGTCGGGTTGGGCGGGGTAGCCGGGCGCAGGCCGAATGCCCTGGTATTTCTCCGAGATCAGTTCGTCGACGGTGAGCCGTTCGCCAGGAATGTAGCCCCAGAGCTGGCGGCGAACGCGCTCGTGCATGCGTTCGGCGAACGCTTCCGCCAGCCGATCGCAGAGCGCCTTCATCATGATGCG
>JANOKV010000577.1:0-9021 GCA_031419415.1 Hyphomicrobiales bacterium
CTGCGGCGATTTCTTGGAGGCACCTGCCCGTCCCCATACCTCAGCACAATTTTCGTCGGACATCGCACCCTCCCAGGCCCGTTCGAAGGCCCTCGATGGCTTCACGTTCGTTGCCGAGCCTAAACCTTCGATCTCGCCGCAAGCCTCACGGTAATATTCCATCTTCGATTTGGGACGCCGCATCGGAGAGCTGCGCATTTGTGCGCCCAACCATTTCCGACAAGTGCGGGTTGATGCGGCCGTCACTTTTACTGGATCGGATGCGCTGCCCTCGTGTGCCGGTAGCTCCCTGAACACGTCACTCGCCTTCAGACGCACATCGTACCAGTAGCGACCCTGTCCACCGTGGAACCGGTAGAACTCGTCGGGGGCAAGTGCATCCTTGGGAGCGATGCCTCGAACATCACTGTCAATGAAAAGATTTCCCGCATCTCCGGACGGGATCGGTTGACTTGGAAAAATCGTCTCCAAGCGACCATCGAGTCCTCGACGCTCAATTGATCGCCCCTCTGCAACGATCTTCTCGTCTGCAATGAGACGACGAAGCGCGGGCCAAGCATCGCCGATTTCGAGCTGGTACTTCGGCTTCCAACCGGTCGTGACCTTTCGATAAGCGAGTTGAGCACAAATGCCCCTAATACAGCCCCCAGCGTCTTGCCAGTATCGTTCGGCATCCATAGCCAAGTGCTTGTCGCGGGTGATAGCCCACATCACTGCGCTGGCCAGTGAAAGCCAAGTCGGGTTCCAATCTTGCAATGCCCTCGGGTCCTGCATGTCGGCGGCCTCCGGCTTCGACAAGAATTCGTTCAGCAGTAGTTTCGCGTGATCGAGCGAGAGTTTGACGTCGAACCAGCTCAGATGGTCGGGTGTTTTCATTTGTGTCTTTGCCCCGAAGGCGGCCGACACGTTAGGCGTCCCGGCCTCGCCCAGCTCGTTGGCATCCAGATCGTGCACCATCTTTCCGACGAAGTTCTTGGCGTCGATCGGTTCATGAGAAGAGTCGGTGACGCCAGCGCCCATCCTTCCCTTAGCAAGCAGAACGACCTTTCCGCTCGCAACCCCGTGCGACAGGCGCCGATAGAAGCCTCGTGATCGCTCCGCCAGCGAACCTTCCAGCTCTTTCAGGTGATCGTGGTGGATTAGAATCCACTCCAAGAACTTCTCGATGTTCTCGCCGGTCTGAACGAAGCAATGCATGAGGGGGAGCAGCCAATCAGGTGGATCATCCGCCACTTCTGCCGCTAACTCCTCGATGCGCCTTGGAATATCGATGCTGGCAAATTCGCCTCCGAAAATGATCTCTGTAGCGCTCGAACCGGTCGATGGCCCCCGCAGCATCAGCTCGGTCCAAGAACGGGCCGACTGCAACTTGGCAAGAGAGCCGTCGGAACCGGGCGTCAAGGGTGCGCCGTAGAGAGCGCAACACGCCAATTCCGTCAGCGTTACGTATGGCTCGTTCGGCAGCTCGGCGCGTTGGATGGGAAGTGCTCTTAAGTAGTCCTGTCGCTTGCATCCAATCGACATCATGCCCCCCGACCCGACCGAGTTCGCGATTCTGCGCGCGACTGGTCGGTGTGAACTGCGTGGCAGATTGTTCGCGCATCGCCACGACGAAGACTTACGCTTAGCTCGCCTCGACAGACTGTTGCCCAAGCCCCGGTCACGTGAGGAAAGAGGCGCGAGTCCGGCCGAGTCGGCCTGCCAGCAAATAATAGCTGAGGATGGGGATGAGCGGACCTGCGACGGACGGCCAGAATAACCTTCAAGTTGGGGCCGAAGTTGGGGCCGAAGTCATGTCATTTTTAAAAAATCGTTTTATATGAGGGTGTTGCTTCAGTTGACTGGCGGAGACGATAGGATTCGAACCTATGGTACCCGTTTCCAAGTACAACGATTTAGCAAACCGCCGCCTTAAGCCACTCGGCCACGTCTCCGGTGAGGTCAGCGTATAAGCTTGGACCGACCGTATTGCAAGTCCAGCGGGTGCGCCTCGGGGTCCAGAGGGAAATTCCAAAGTCGCACGGGCGACCTGCGCTCCATTTCAGTCCACTGCGCGACCCACCTGCATCCCAGGGCCATTTAATTCTCGCTTCCGGCCCCCCTTGGCGTCCGGCGGCTCGTCCACGGGGGCCAGTGCTCCGCAGTCCAGCTGAGAGTTCTATCCCGGTGACAGGCACCGGGATGACGGTCCGTGGTCGAGGCCTTGCAGGATGAATTGTATCGCCTTGACCGGCCTCCCACCGCTGATCACACAGATGCACTGACCGCGTGACTGACGGTGATCTTGGGCGGATGTTGTAGGGTCTGGGCGATGACGCAATAGCGTTCGGCCATCTCGACCATCTTGGCGATTTTTTCGGGCGGTGCGTCGCTGTCGACTTCGAAGCGGAGGGCGATTTCGGTCAGGCCGATGGGCGCGGTGCGATCGACACCGAGTGTGCCGCGCGCATCCCAGATGCCTTCGGCGATGACCTTGCCGCCACGGATCGGAATGGCCATGGCGGTCGCGACGGCCGCCAGCGTAACACCGGCACAGCCCACGAGGGCTTCCAGCAGCATGTCTGCCGAGCAGGCGAGCTCACCATTGCCACCGCCTGCGGGATGCAGGCCGGCGGTCGTCTGGCCTCTCCACACGCGCACATTGCAAGCAACGCCATCGAGTTCGAGCACGCCTTCCGCGCGCGCCGGAATGCGCGCGGTCGCGGGATCGTCGCGGTACTGCTGCTTCAAGGGCGCTTGCAAGGCGCGAAGTTCGTCGGCTTTCATGGGCTCGTCTCCTGTCGTGACACTCAGGCGTGGCGATATCGATGGGCGGGGTGATCCGTGCCCAGTCTGGCACGTCCTGGGCCATAGAGCTTCTCGCGCAGCGTACCAGGGGCATAGTCCCGCTTGAAGACCCCGCGCTCCTGCAAAATGGGCACGACGAGGTCGGCAATATCGGCGAACGCCTCGTGCGTCACCGCATAGGCCAAATTGAACCCATCGACGTCTGTGTTGGCCACCCAGTCCTGCAGCGCGTCGGCGACCTCGGTCGCCGAGCCGACGATGACAGGCCCACGCCCCCCGATCGCGGCGTGGCGAGCAACCTCACGCGGCGTCCAAACTTGGCCGGGATCGGCGTTGACCGTGAATGATTCCAGAGCCGACGCCATCGCGCCTGTTTTGGCAAACGGAATGGGTGCGTCAGGATCGAGCTTGGAGAAGTCGAGCCCCGTCCAGCCCGACATCAGCGCCAACGCGCCTTCCTCGTCGACGTGCCCCCGATACTCGGCGAGTTTGTCCTGAGCTTCTTTGGTCGTGCGGCCGGTAATGATGGTCAGCATGGTCAGAACGAGGAGCTCGGCGGGATTGCGGCCCGCATCCACTGAACTCCGCCGGAGCGCGGCTACCGTATTGGCGACTGTGCGCTGGGTTGGTCCGTTGATGAAAACGCATTCGGCATGCTCGGCGGCAAACCGTCGACCTCGGCCCGATGAGCCGGCCTGATAGAGAACGGGTGTGCGCTGCGGCGACGGTTCGCACAAGTGCACGGCGTTCGAGCGAAAATGGGGCCCGTCGTGGGAAATTCGGTGGATCCGGCTCGCGTCGGCGAAGCGGCGGCCGACCGTGTCGCGGAGCACGGCCCCATCTTCCCAGCTCCCTTCCCACAACTTGTAGACGACCTGCATGTAGTCTTCCGCGATCTCGTAGCGGGTGTCGTGATCGTGCTGCACGGTCAGGCCCATCCCCTGGGCTGCGCTGTCGAGATAACCGGTGACGATGTTCCAGCCGATCCGCCCCTTGGTGAGGTGGTCGAGCGTGCTCATGCGCCGCGCAAACGGATAGGGGTGTTCGTAGGTGAGACTGCAGGTGACGCCGAAGCCCAAATGCTCGGTGACGTGGGCCATGACCGGAATGACCATGAGCGGATCATTGACCGGCACTTGCACCGCATGTTCGAGGGCCGTTTGCGGACCGCCTCGATAGACATCATAGATGCCGAGCACATCGGCCAGGAACAGCGCATCGAACTTGCCCCGTTCCAAAATGCGCGCGAGATCGACCCAGTAATCGAGCGTGTTGTAGCTTGCAGACGTGTCGCGCGGATGCGTCCACAAACCAGGCGACTGGTGGACGATGCAGTTCATGTCGAAGGCATTGAGGCGAATGTGCTTGGCCATCGAACGTCTGCGGCTCCCGCGTGCTGCTCGACTCGGGCGTCGCTCTGATGAGCGCCCTGGACGATGCAATAGGGGAAAATACGGGCCGCAGGAAGGGGCCGCACAGCTCTGTCGATTTCGACCGGCCGGTCGAGCGTCGCGAGGGCGGGGGCAGATCAGTTGCGGCGGGGCCGGTCCATCGGGCGGGGTGGACCCAAGAAACGCAGACCGAGCTTGCCGGACCGGCGCCACACGACGTCACAATCGACTTGCATGTAATCTGCAGTGAGCGCCAGCGTCAGCCGATCGGGAAGTTCACCGACATCGCCTTGCACCTCGGTGAGGGTGATCTTGGCGCCGCTGCCGGACATGTCACTCACGGTACAGCCGACTGCGAGGCGCATATTGGGAAACGTCAGGACGGCGGGAAGGGCCGTCGGCTTGCGACGCGAGCGGCGATTGCAGGGCTCTTCCGCTTTGACAGCCGGTTTTGCGGCTGCACGCGGCGAAGTGATCGACTTTAGTCGGTCCTGATAGCTCATCGTGCTCTGCCCGAGGTACGCGTACGCCGTCATCAGAACCTCGACATTAGGATGGCGACCTTAATACCCGGTTAAGGTCGATGGCCCGATGCAAGCTTTTCGAGACGAATTCAAATCAATCACGATATCCGTCCGGATATGGCCCGAGCCGCCCGCAGAATGGCGTCCACGTCGAGCCCGTGGTGCGCATAAACTTCGGACAGGGAGCCCGATTGGCCAAAATGCTCGACGCCGAGGGCGCGCACGCGATGCCCGTGCACCCCACCGAGCCACGAAAGCGTCTCGGGGGAGCCGTCGCAAAGTGTGACCAGCGCCGCGTCGCGGGGAAGCGCAGCCAGGAGGTGTTCGACGTGGGCCTTAGCCGACCGGTCACCCGCCTCCCGCGCCCGTTGGGCGCTGTGCCAGCCAGCGGCCAGTCGGTCCGCCGACGTGACCGCCAGGACGCCAACGCCACCGCTGTTTTCGCCCAAGAGACCCGCCGCGTCGATCGCTTCTGGCGCGAGTGCGCCCATGTAAACGACGGCGATGCCCGTCGATAGATCGGGACGGCGCAGCCAATAACCGCCATCGATGATGTCTTGACGCAATGTAGGGGTCATCTCGCGCGACAATTGCTCGACGGGTCGTGTCGAAAGCCGCAAATAGACCGAGCCGCCTTTCGCATCATCGTCCCCGGCATCGTGGCCACCATCGCGCTGCATATAGTCGAACGACCACCCCATGATGGCGACGAGTTCGTCGACGAAGGCTGGTTCGAAGGACCGCAGGCCGTCTTGCGCCATGCCGATCAGCGGCGTCGAGATCGATTGGTGCGCGCCACCTTCAGGCGCCAGTGTCACGCCCGAGGGCGTCGCCACGACCATGAAACGCGAGTCCTGGTAGCAGGCGTAATTCAAGGCATCGAGGCCACGGCAGATGAACGGGTCGTAAAGCGTTCCGATGGGGATCAAGCGCTCGCCGTAGTGCGCATGCGAGAGGCCCGCCGCCGCCAGCAGAAGGAACAGGTTCATCTCCGCGATGCCCAGTTCGATGTGCTGGCCGGTGCGGCTCATCTCCCAGCGCTGCGGGCTCATCAGTCCGCGTGTCTTGAACACGTCCTCTTTGCTCTCCATCGAGAAAAGACCGCGGCGATTGACCCAAGGGCCGAGATTTGTGGACACGGTTACGTCGGCGGACGTCGTCAGGATGCGATCGGCGAGTGGCCCACCGGCACGGGCGATCTCGTCGAGCACACGCCCAAACCCGGCTTGGGTCGTCTGCGCGCCTTTGAGCGCGAGGCGCGGCATTTCCGGCACCTCGACCTTGGGTGCTTTCAGATTGCGCGTGCCCCGTCGATTGAACGGCACCGCGTCGAGATAACGCTCGATTTCGTGGCGCGGCAACGAAAGGCCAGCGAACTTGTCCCACTCTTCGCCCTGATTGATGGTTTGCGTGACCCGGAATTCCTGCAACTGCGTCTTGTTCATCAGGCCCGAGTGATTATCTTTGTGCCCGGCGAAGGGAAGCCCGAAGCCTTTAATCGTATAGGCGATGAAGCACACGGGTTGATCGACGGGCGCACTCTCGAACGCCTCGAGGATCGTCGCCATGTCATGGCCGCCCAAATTCGTCATCAAGCGGGCGAGGCTGTGGTCGTCGTGACGGCCGAGCAACGCCAACGTTTCGGGGGCGTGCGCCAGTTCCTTGTCGAGCTGTCGTCGCCAACCTTTCGCGCCCTCGAAGACGAGTGCGGAATAAAGATCGTTGGGGCAGTCGTCGATCCACTGGCGAAGTGCTGGGCCTCCGGGCTCTTTGAACGCGGCTTCGAGTAACTTGCCATACTTGATCAGGATGACTTTCCAGCCGAGGTTTTCGAAAAGGCCTGCGACCTTCATGAACAACCGATCGGAGACGACACTGTCGAGGCTCTGGCGGTTGTAATCAACGACCCACCAGCAATTCGTCAGACCGTGTTTCCAGTATTCGAGCAGCGCCTCGTGGATGTTGCCTTCATCGATCTCGGCATCGCCCATCAGCGCGACGAGGCGCCCTTTGCCCCAATTGGGGCTCCAGCCCTTGGCGCGGACGTAATCTTGAATCAAACTGGAAAATCCCGTCGTCGCGACGCCCAAGCCAACCGAACCCGTCGAGAAATCGACATCGGCATCGTCTTTCGTGCGTGACGGATAAGATTGCACACCGCCAAAGCCTCGGAAATTTTGCATCGGTGCGAGGATCTGGTTGCCGAGCAGATATTGAATGGCGTGGAAAATCGGGCTCGCATGCGGCTTGACTGCAATGCGGTCTTCGGGACGAAGCACATGGAAATACAGCGCCGTCATCAATGTCGCCAGCGATGCCGACGAGGCCTGATGACCGCCGACCTTGAGCCCATCGCCACGGTCCACTTCGTGGTTGGCGTGATGGATCATGTAGGTCGACAGCCAGAGCACCTTACGCTCGAGCTCCGCCAACATGGCGAGCGTCGCTGCCCGGTCCTCGGACCCCGGAAGTGCTTGTGAGCCGTCCATCAATGTACTCCTCCTGGATTGCTCTCGACCTCGACCTCGAAGCCGCCGCGGCGCAGCCTCGAGACGGTTTCCACCAGATGGGCCCGATCACGTGTTTCAATCACCACCTGCAACAGGGCTCCCTTTGCCGGCAGCTCTGTGAATACGCGTTGATGATGGACCTCGAGAATGTTGGTCTGCGCATCCCCGATGATCTGCGACACGCGGGCGAGTTGCCCCGGCCGGTCGACGAGATCGATCGAGAGCCGCGTCAGCCGCCCCTCGCGGGCGAGTTCGCGCGTCAGCACGCCCGTGAGCAGGCGGGTATCGATATTGCCGCCACACAACACGAGGCCGACGTTGCGGCCGGCAAAGCGCATGGGGTCGGTGAGAACTGCGGCGAGCCCTGCAGCGCCTGCCCCTTCCACCAGAGATTTCTCGATGGTGACGAGCAGGCTGATGGCCCGCTCGAGCGCCGTCTCGGATACCAGCACGATATCGTCGACCCAGCGTTCCACCAGCATCGAAGTCAGTCGCCCCGGCGCTTTCACGGCGATCCCCTCGGCGAGCGTTTCTCCTCGGACGGGGCGCGCCTCGCCCTTCAAGATGTTGAACATCGATGGATAGAGCGCCGTTTGAACGCCGACAATCTGGATGCTTGGCTTGATGGATTTGGCGGCAACCGCCATGCCCGAGATCAATCCACCTCCGCCGATCGGCACGATGAGTACATCGAGATCGGGAGCCGCAGCCAGCATCTCGAGGCTGATCGTTCCTTGGCCAGCAATTACGAGCGGATCGTCGTAGGGGTGGATGAAAGTGAGGCCTTGCGCCGCGCCGTGCTGGAGGGCGAACTGCGCCGAGTCCTCGAGCGTGGCGCCCTCCAGAATGACTTTCGCGCCATGACTACGCGTACTTTCAACCTTAATGGTCGGTGTTCCGATCGGCATCACGATGGTGGCGGCAATGCCGAGCCGCTGCGCATGATAGGCAACGCCCTGCGCGTGATTTCCAGCCGACATGGCGATGACGCCGCGGGCCCGCTGATCCGCTTCGAGACCCGAGAGACGATTGAGGGCGCCACGCTCCTTGAAGGACGCGGTGAACTGGTGATTTTCGAACTTCAACCAGATGTCGGCGCCAAAAATGGACGAAAGTGTCCGGCTTTTTTCGCACTTCGTGAGCTCGACCGCGCCGGCGATCGTGCGCGCCGCTGCCCGCACGTCGTCGATCGTCACGACAGCGCTGTCCTCGAGCCTACCTGGATCGTTCACCGGCCACCTTCCCGTCTAGCGCTCCAACCGAGCGCGCTTGCCCTCAAAATACGCCGAATCGAACGGCGAAGATTTGCAAACTTCGCTACATTGCCGCAAATATCCAGCAGTATCAGCTACGATTGGCGGGCATTATGGGAAGATCAGCTACATTTGCCTTGGACGTCCTCGATCGACGGTTGCTGACCCAATTGCAGGAGAACGGCCGGTTGACGGCAACCGAGCTGGCCGATCGCGTCGGTTTGACCACAAGCCCGTGCCTTCGACGCCTGCGGCTGCTCGAAGAAGCCGGCGTCATTCGCGGCTACACTGCGCTGCTCGACCAGATGAAGGTGGGCCTGCCGGTATCGGTCTTCGTGTCGATCAAGCTCGAACGCCAGGGAGAGGACGCGCTCAACCGTTTCGAGGCGACGGTCCGAGCCTGCCCCGAGGTGCTGGAATGCTATCTGATGACAGGCCCGCGCGATTACCTGTTGCGCGTCGTGGCGCGTGATCTGGCCGACTACGAGCGTTTCGTGAAAGAGACGCTGACGCGCATCGACGGCATCGCCAATATCGAGTCGAGCTTCGCGCTCGG
>JANOKV010000578.1:0-9405 GCA_031419415.1 Hyphomicrobiales bacterium
TTGCAGACGCATGCCGGCGTGCTCGAGTGCGCCGTCGTGTCTCGACCGCATGCCGACTGGGGCGAGGAAGTGATCGCCTACGTCGTGTGCCGGCCGGGAACCGTCGTGTCGGGGCCCGATCTCGATCGGCTCTGCCTCGACAATATCGCCCGCTACAAGCGTCCGAAGGGCTATCGGTTCGTCGAGAACCTGCCGAAAAACAACTACGGCAAGGTCCTGAAAACGGAGCTGCGGGAGATGTTGAAGGCGGATCGATCGTAAACGGCAATGCGCGGCACGCACGTCTACCTCGGTCGCCACACGTCGCGTTGCAGCGCCTTGTAGGCCGCGAGGCCGCCAGGGTAACTGACCAGCTCGAGCTGTTGGCCCCAGGGCGCTTTGAAATAAAGCCATGACAGGCCCGCACTCGGCCCTTCCGTCATCTCGACGGGTCCGCTCTGGATCTCGCAGGCATGGTCGCGCAGGGCCGTCAGTGCGGCTTCCATATCCTCGACGTAGAACGCCATGTGCCAGCCGCCGAAATCGCTATTGCGGGGCATCGCGCGCTGCTGATCGGGGGCGGTGAACTCGAACAATTCGAGCACGGGCCCATTGGCGACGCGCAACACGCGCAGCTTGTTGATCCGGGCGCGCGGGTGGACCGCGAGGTGCGCCGCCATCCAATCATCCGGCCGTTCGAAGGGGCCGATGTCGTAGAGTGTTTCGGCCCCGATCACCTCGACGAAAAAGCGCGTCGCCGTCTCGATGTCGGGCACCGTCAAGCCGATGTGCTCGATGCCCGTGAGCCTGGGAATAGGAGACGGATGGGCCATGCGCGTCACCTCAACCCTTGTACGGCAGATCTTCCTCGAGGGCGGCTGCGATCTTGGCGCGGTCGACTTCGATGGCGACGCCGGAGCGCTCGATCTGGATGAGCATCGGGGAACGTGAATCGCGGTTCTCCCAACCCCGATTCATGGCCTCGGTCATTTCGGCGAGCGCCATGTTGGCGACGCGCATGGGCACGCCGATTTCGCGACCCAGGGCGGTTGCTAGCGTCATGTCCTTATGGCCGAGTTTCAGGGCAAAGGAGGGCGGATCGTAGACGTTGGCCAGGAACTGATCACCCAACCGATCGAATGTGCGGCTGCGGCCGAGCGCGCCGCGCCGCACGGCTTTCCACAGCGCCAACGGCTCGACGCCCGCCTTGACGCCGAGCGTCATGACTTCGGCGAGTGCCGCCTGGACGGCATAGCCCGCGCAATTGTGCACCAGCTTGGCGACGGAACCCGCGCCGATCGGGCCGATATAGGTCGGCGAGTCGCCAATGGCGTCGATCAGTTTGCGGTGCTTGTCGAAGACGGCCTTGTCGCCGCCGATCCACAGAGCGAGACGTCCGGACTTGGCGCCGGCCGGGCCACCACTCACGGGCGCATCGAGCAGGTGGATGCCCTTCTCGGCGAGCTTGGCGTGCAGGGCGCGCACCACGGTCGGGGAATTGGTCGACAGATCGAAAATCACGGAACCGGGTTTGAGGCCCGAGGCCAACCCGTCCGCTCCTAGCACGACGGCTTCCACTTCGGCCGGGCCAGGCAAGGACATGAAGACGACATCGGTTTTTTCGGCCAATGCTTTGGGGGACTCGGCCCATTGCGCACCGGCCGCGACGTGCTGTGACGCTGCTTGCCTCGACAGGTCGTGGACGACGAGGGCGTTGCCCGCCTTCTGCAGGTTCGACGCCATGCTTGCGCCCATGAGACCCAGTCCGACAAACCCGACAGTCATGGCGTTTCCCCGTTGCTGTGCGTGAGAGAGGTGCAAATGCAGTGTTGGGGATAGTTGTGCGCGAGAACGCCGACGATGCCAAGCGTGCGCTACGACGGTGTGCGCAACGACAGACTGGGGGTCACCGCAGCTCGTAACAGGTGATGACCTGGCGGGGCGTGCGCGTGACGTCGATCAGAACCGAGCACTGGACGAGCCAGGCGTTGGCCTTGTGGCGCAGGAGTATCAGGGTGCGGATGTCGGACGCGGCGACATAGCCGGCCACCTCCCAGCCCTCCCGGACCAGGCCCTCGATGGTCGGGCCGGCCTGCGGAGACGGGATCTGCGCGGACGCGATCGGGACGAAGAAAAGAGCGCTCGCGAGGCCAGCGAGACCGGCCAATCGACATAAAACAGGCTTCATCGACGCTGCTCCTTCGTGACGCGGCGGCCAGAACCTGAGACAATAGCCTCGACTGTGATCCGCACGCGAGGCGTCCCATGCCCAAGCTCGACGAGAGCCGCCCGTTTATTCCCGTCCGCATCGCCCTGCTGACGGTCTCCGACACGCGCACGTTGGCCGACGACCGCTCCGGCGACGCCCTGTCAGCCATGGTGCGTGAGGCCGGGCACATCGAGGCGGACCGCACCATTGTCCGCGACGACATCGCCCACATTCGCGCCCGCGTGCAATCGTGGATCGCAGACCCCGACATCGATGTCGTCATCACCACGGGCGGGACCGGCTTCACTGGCCGCGACGTTACGCCAGAAGCGCTGCGGCCGCTGTTCGAGAAGGAAATCGACGGCTTCTCCACCGTGTTCCACATCATTTCGTATGCCAAGATAGAGACCTCGACCATCCAGTCTCGCGCCTGTGCCGGGTTGGCGGGAGGCACCTATATTTTCTGCCTGCCGGGTTCGCCCGGCGCCTGTAAGGACGGTTGGAACGGTATACTCAAATGGCAGCTCGATAATCGTCACCGTCCCTGCAATTTCGTCGAGATCATGCCGCGACTGGAAGAGCATCGGCAGTAACCGAGGCGGCGCGCCTTCGCTGCAACCAGAGTAGTTCAACGTGCCCGCCACGGCCGCATCGGCAGCTGGCTGGCGAGCCATCCGGGGCCGTTCGCATTGCCGTCGACGCCATCGGAAATATCGACGACGCGCCGATAGCCGGCGATCTCGAGATTGGCCCGCACTTCGGCCGACCGCACGCCGACCGAGCAGATGATGCCGAGCCGCTTGGTTTTGTCCTTCCCCGTGAGACGATTGACCGTTGCAATCAATGCGTCCAGCGGCAGGTCCTTGTCGATCGGCGCCGCGCCGACAGGAACGCCCGTCCGGCTCCATTCGATGGGGCTGCGAACATCGATGATGAGGAGCCGACCGCGCATTGCGAGGACGTGTGCATCGAGGGAACTGAGCGATACGGCTTCAGCGCGCGCCAGGACCGTCGATGCGAGGAGCGCCAGCAGACAGACGGCGGTTTTTCCAAAGCGGCTCAGCACGTGCGTCCATCCCAGCGACGAGCACCGAACCCGATGTCGGCTCGATGAGAGCACGATGAATGCAGCCGACGGTCAAATCACGATTGCTCGCGTCGAGGCCGCTTACTGCCGTCCGTGGCAGTGCTTATACTTCTTGCCTGAACCGCACGGGCACTTGTCGTTGCGCGCAACGCGGCCCCAGGTCTCGGGATTGCTCGGGTCGATGGCGATCGGCCCGGCCACCGCTGCGGGTTTGCGTGACCGCACCGGCTCGGCCCGGGGTGACGCCATGCTCCGGCCTTCGGCGGCGAGCACCGCTTCGGCCAACGCGAATTCGTCCTCCCCTGTCAGGGGATTGATGTGGCTTGCCTGCATGGGTGGTAGCGGCGTCGGGTCGCCCATCCCTTCGGGTTGCCCATCGTCGGCGCTAAACTGCAGGTGCATGACTTGCCCGCTGACCGCTTCGCGCAGACGCGCCAGCATGGCCTCGAAAAGCTGGAAGGCTTCGGACTTGTATTCGTTCAACGGATCGCGCTGGGCGTAGGAGCGAAAACCGATGACTTGCCGCAGGTGCTCGAGGGTGACGAGATGTTCGCGCCACAAATGATCGAGGGTCTGGAGCAGGATGGTCTTTTCGATATCGCGGAGCCGAAGGCGACCGATATCGGCGGCGTTCTGGCTCGGCGCCGCCTCCACCGCAGCGACCAGGCCCTTGGCGTCGAGATATTCGCGCAGGAACGCATAGCCGATGCGTTCGGCGTGCGCGACGGGATCTCCGCCCGCATCGCCGCTGATTTGGATTTCGCCACGGTTGGACGACAAGATCGCATTGCCGATCATGCCGAGGCTCTGCTGCGTGGGCTCGTTGTCCATCAAGGTGACGAGTGTCGGCTCGCTCTGCACGAAGCCGATCATGCCGCGTGCGCTCTCGGCGCTGCGCAACACGTGTTCGCCCAACTGAACCGCCGTCGCCTCGGCTTTGGCGTCCACCGCCGTCAGCAGGCGTTCGCGAATTTCTTCGTCGGCGATGCCTTCTTCTGCGGCCCACTCTTCCATGGGAAGATCGAGGCCAAACAGTTCCTCCACACGTTCCTTCAGCCCGACCATGTTCCATTGCTCGGCGTAGACGTTCTCAGGAATGTGGGCGGTGACCAGCTCTTGGGCGACTTGATGTAGCATTTGAGCGACGCGCTCGGAGACGTCGTCTTGCCCCATGATCTCGATGCGCTCTTCGAAGATCACCTTGCGCTGATCGTTCATCACGTCGTCGTACTTGAGGACGTGCTTACGGGCGTCGAAGTTGCGCGCTTCGACCTTCTTTTGCGCGTTCTCGAGGGCTTTGTTGATCCAGGGGTGAATGATCGCTTCGCCTTCTTGCAGGCCGAAGCGCTTGAGAATGCCGTCGATGCGATCGGCGGCGAAAATACGCATCAGATCGTCTTCGAGCGACAAGTAGAATTTGGTGCGACCCGGATCCCCTTGGCGGCCCGAACGACCGCGGAGCTGATTGTCGATCCGCCGACTTTCGTGCCGTTCCGTGCCGATGACGTAGAGGCCACCGGGGACGGTATCCGTCTTTGCCGCCTTACCGTTCTTGGCGGGAGCCAACTCGAAGGTCTCGCCGGCCTCCCTGACCAGGGCGCGGCTCGCCTCGATTTCAGCCTTGATTTTAGCGATGCGCGCGTCGCGCTCGGCGCCTTCCGGCAGGTCGGCGCATTCTTGCTGCACGCGCATCTGCATATTACCGCCGAGCTGAATGTCGGTGCCGCGACCCGCCATATTGGTGGCGATGGTCACGGCTCCGGGCACGCCGGCCTCGGAAATGATGGCCGCTTCCTGCTCGTGGTAGCGCGCGTTCAGAACCTGATGCTTGATGCCCTTCTTCTTCAGCATCTCGGCGAGCGTTTCGCTCTTTTCGATCGAGACCGTGCCGACCAGAACCGGTTGTTTGCGCGCTTGGGCCAGTTCGATGTCGCGGATGATGGCATCCCATTTTTCCCGCGCGGTCCGGTAAACCTCGTCATCCAGATCACGCCGCTCGACGGGAACGTTGGTGGGAATTTCGATGACGTCGAGACCGTAGATGTCCTGGAACTCGCTGGCTTCGGTCGCGGCCGTGCCTGTCATCCCGGCGAGCTTTTGATAGAGGCGGAAATAATTCTGGAAGGTAATGGAAGCCAGCGTTTGGTTTTCGGGTTGGATCTGGGCCCGTTCCTTGGCTTCCAAGGCCTGATGCAAGCCTTCCGAATAGCGCCGGCCAGGCATCATGCGGCCCGTAAACTCGTCGATGATGATCACCTCGTCGTTCTTGACGATGTAATCCTTGTCGCGAGCAAACATCTTGTGGGCTTTGACGGCCTGGTTGACGTGGTGGACCACCGTGACGTTCTCGATGTCGAAGAGGCCGCCTTCCTCGATCAATTCGGCTTCCCGCAGCAACGCTTCGATCCGCTCGTTGCCGGCCTCGGTGAGGGCGGTTTGGCGCTGCTTTTCGTCGACTTCGATGAGGCCGCGCGTTTTGAGCTGCTCTTTGATTTCATCTTTCGTGCCCGAGGCCAGGATCTCTTTTTCAATCGCGTCGTGCTCGGCGACGAGGACCTTCATCACGTCGTCGATTTTGATGTAGAGGTCCGACCGGTCATCGACCGGACCGGAGATGATGAGGGGGGTTCGCGCTTCGTCGATGAGGATGGAATCCACCTCGTCGACGATCGCGAAATAATGACCGGCGAGTTCCAGAGGCCGGCCGCCGAACTGGACCATCTCGCGGGCATTCAACTTCATGTTGTCGCGCAGGTAGTCGAAGCCGAACTCGTTGTTGGTGCCATAGACGATGTCGCAGCCGTATTGCGCGCGTCGTTGGTCGTCGTCGAGTTCGTGCAGAATACAGCCCACGGTCAGCCCGAGAAACTGGAACACTTCGCCCATCCAGCCGGAGTCGCGCCGCGCCAGATAATCGTTGACGGTGACGATGTGGACACCGCGCCCCGTAAGTGCGTTGAGGTAGGCCGCGAGAGTGGCGACGAGTGTCTTGCCCTCTCCCGTCTTCATCTCCGAAATTTTGCCCTGGTGCTGCACCATGCCGCCGATGAGCTGCACATCGAAGTGGCGCTGTCCGAGGGTCCGTTTGGCGGCTTCGCGGACCGTGGCGAACGCAGGGACGAGCAAATCGTCGAGGTCGACGCCTTGCGCCAATTGTTCGCGGAACAGGACCGTGCGGGCGCGCAGGTCTGCGTCCGACAGTATTTCGAGTTCGGGCTCCAGGGCATTGATCGCCGCGACATTGGGCCGATAGACCTTGAGGCGACGCTCGTTGGAGGAGCCGAAAATTTTCGTGGCGATCGTGCCGATGGACAGCATGGGAGAACCAGAACCTCTAGCCAAACCTACCCGCACCCGGGTCCCGGGGCAGGCTCTCTACGCCACACTCGGGCGCCGACAATAATGTGTATCCCTCAGGCAGCGACGATCCGAACTCCCGACGCGTTGCTCAGATGAGGGAAAGCTGGTGACAAGGACGGGAGGCGCTACCCGTACCCAAGAGCGCCGGAACAGGACAGAGATAAGGACGCCTGCCCCCCCTGTCAACGCGCCCACTGATCCCTCGATTCCCCGGCTGAAAGGCAGGAAACACCCCAACGCCCTGAATTGGCGACCGTTCGTCTCAGCCGGGGAATGGGGGCTCGGCCCGACGGGGTGCACATTGTCCCACTTTCGCCACCTGGCGTGGCAATCACTTGGCAAAGGTCCCGTCCAGCGCTAGCAACGGAGCACAATCGGTCGGCTTGTCATGAAACCGACGACGACAATTGGATTCGCCCAGCGACCAAGATCCAAAGATCGCTGACCGCACAGAAATGCACGAGGCGACAGCAGGCTTCGCTCGCGCCGAGCCCTCGGCAAAGCCGGGTCCCAGCGCACTTCGCCTGCCAACGCCCTTGAATCGAAGGATGATCGTGATGAGACTCGACCGACTTCTGCTCGCCGCCGGCCTCAGCGCCATGTTTTTGGTCGCGGGACCAGCCAGCGCTCAAGACAAGGTCGTCGCCAAGGTCAACGGCCGCGAAATTACCGAATTGGACATGAAGCTCGCCGAAGCGGAGATCGGCAACGATTTGGGCTCGATCGCGCCCGAGCAGCGTCGCCGTGTTCTTCTCGAGTATTTGATCGAGAACCACCTGTTTGCGCAGGCCGCCGAAAGCGAGAAGTTGGGGTCGGGCGCCGCCTTCGACGAGCGCATGAAGTATTGGCAACGCCGCGCGCTGCGGGATGCCTATTTCGACAAATCCGTCAAAACGGCGGTCCACGAGGCCGAGGCCAAGAAACTCTACGATGCCCAGATGACGGCCGCCAAACCGCAAGAAGAGATGCGCGCGCGGCACATCCTCGTGGAGACCGAAGCCAAGGCGAAGGAGATTTTCCAGTTGATCGCCCACGGCGAAGACTTCACGCGCATGGCCAAGCAGCATTCGAAGGACCCCGGCAGCAAGGAAGAAGGGGGAGATCTTGGGTACTTCACCAGGGGCCAAATGGTGCCGGTCTTTGAAGAAGCGGCCCTCAAGCTGAAAAAAGGCGAAGTTTCACAGCCCGTCCAGAGCCAATTCGGATGGCATATCATTAAGTTGGAGGATACGCGCCAGCGCGGCGCGCCGCCCTTCGACCAAATCAAAGACCGCATCATGGCCTCGCTCATCCACCGCAAGGCCCAGGAAGTCGGCCAGAAGTTACGCGACGGCGCCACCATCGACTTCGTCGATCCGACTTTGAAGGCCGAAGCGGAAGCCGAAACGAAGATCAGGCCAGCTCCGGCGGCTCCAGGGAAGAAGTAGTGCTTCGGACCGACCCGCGAGGTCGAATGCCAGGGTTGCACAATACCAGGGTTGCACCGTTGCGTATCAGCGTACCAACCCATATGACTGCGGCATGAGCATTGCTCGCCGGCCAGCGGTTTCGCATGACGAGACAACAGATGGATGGATCGTTGAAGAAGCGGATCGAGATTTTGGAGGCCGAGGTCTCGGGTCTCAAGACCGCCGTGGAGCGCCAAAAGGCGCCGAAGGACTGGCAGAGCACAGTCGGCCGGTTCCGCGATAGCGAGCACTACGACGAGGCGACGCGGCTGGGTGGGGTTTGGCGCAAGCGCCAGCACAACGACGGAGGGAGCAGTGCTGGTTCTGGACACGGATCACTTGAGCGCGCTCGATCGTCGGAGCGCGGCAGGCGAAAGCTTGCAACGTAGCCTCGTTGCAGAAAATCGGGCAGTTTCCATTAGCATCGTGACTGTCGAAGAACAGCTTCGCGGCTGGTTGGCACGGATTGCGAGTCTTCGCGACCCTGTGAAACTCATCTCCGCCTATGCAGAGCTACAAGATCGGCTGGAGTCATTCAGTCAGTGGACCGCGCTCCCCTGGGATGTTCGAGCCGCCGCGACTTTCGAGCAATTGCGACAAGTCAGGCTGCGCGTTTCCACGTTCGATCTGCGCATTGCGAGTATCGTCATCGCTGCTGACGCAACCCTGCTATCGCGAAATTCACGTGACTTCGGCCGGGTTCCCGGATTGAAGGTCGAAAACTGGCTGGATCGATGAGACTGCTCCCATGAAATTCACACTGTCCTGGTTGAAGGACCATCTCGAGACGACGGCTGCGCTCGCGCAGATCAAGGCCAAGCTCGATCAGATCGGGCTGGAGGTCGAAGGCATTCTTGATCCGGCGGAAAAGCTCGCAGCGTTCACGATCGCGCGCGTGCTCGAAGCCAAACAGCACCCCAATGCCGACAAGCTGCAGGTGTTGCAGGTCGAGCTGGCGCCGGGCCAGCCTTCGGTCGAGGTCGTTTGCGGCGCCTCCAACGCGCGGGCCGGCATGATCGGAGTGTTTGCGCCGTTGGGCGCCTACATTCCGGGAACCGGGTTGACGCTCGAGAAAAAGCCCGTCCGAGGCGTCGTCTCCAACGGCATGATGCTGTCTGAGCGCGAGATGCAATTGTCGGACGCGCACGAGGGCATCGTCGATTTGGCCCCGGAAATGTCCACGAAGGTTGGCCAGCGCTATGTGGACGTGCTGGGATTGTCCGACCCCGTCATCGAAGTGAAACTGACGCCCAATCGGCCCGATTGCACAGGCGTTCGCGGCATTGCCCGCGATCTGGCGGCGGCGGGGATCGGTCGGCTGC